>JAAFJK010000188.1 GCA_013298105.1 Cytophagales bacterium | reverse complement strand
TATTCTTGCATATAGGCGAGGTTGTCGGTAATTCGGTTTAGAAAGG
The DNA here is from genome assembly GCA_013298105.1 of Cytophagales bacterium. Taxonomy (GTDB): domain Bacteria; phylum Bacteroidota; class Bacteroidia; order Cytophagales; family Microscillaceae; genus RDXI01. The sequence continues at coordinate 3,204 of JAAFJK010000188.1, read as the reverse complement.
TCATTTTGCTTTAGCTCCTTTTTGCCTCATACGGCGGTTATGCTCTATCGCGGTAATGTAGGCATCGCGTTCGGAAGTTATAAGTTCGCCTGCCACGCTAAATACTATAGCGGAAACTTGCTCTATTTTTTTGATTGCGCCTTCTGCCTCCGCTATTTTTCGGAGTGTGGCGGTTTTTGTTGCGTACAATGTGTCGTCATACGGCTTTGGGTTGTGGGTTGTGTTCTTCATATTTTTTGGAGTTTGTTTTTTCGGTTTTTTGTTGATGGGAGGAGGATTGCTATGCGCGGTAAGGCTTTTTTTATTTCCTCCGTAGTTATTTGGAGGATTTCTATGTAGGTAAGTAGCCTTTCGGTTTCTACTTTGCCTATTGGCTTGGTACACTCCCTTTCAAGAAATGTTTTTACTGTAATGCCTACTGTTTCCTTCAGCTTTTGCTTGAAGGCTTTTTTTTCTGCTGTGTTGAAGTCGTTGTATTTATCTCTTAACATAGTAACTTTTGGAGTTTATATTTTTTTTACCTTATTTTGTGGCATTTATGCCACTGTTTGTGGTGCAAAGATTACTATTAAAATTAGTAATTCCAAATTTTATTACAATTATTTTTGGTATTTTTTTATGAACACTCAAGAAGAAAATAAAGCACGAGAGGTTGGCGACAGACTTCGCCAATTAAGAGAGAATAAAAGTAAAAATCAGTCAGATTTTGCCAAAGTATTGGGCATAAATCAACAAGCCTACAGCCAAATAGAATCTGGCAAAAGGTTGCCTACAACCCAGCAAACGCTGGTTATTATAGAAACATTCGAGGTAACTTACGAATGGCTTATGGGAAATACTACTAAAAGTGGTATTTCTACTGTAGAAGATAGTAAAGGCGAATACTTACCAGCTCGCAACGAATGTGCGGAACTGCGGGTAAGGGTAGAGATGCAAGAAGGCATCATCGAGGCGCAAAAAGAGGAGATAGCGCACTTGCGGAAACAGGCAGATATGTTTCAGCAAAATTTTGCTTTGTTGGGCAAAATCGTTGATAATCAACAGGGTAAGTAGCGACAAATATGCGACAAAATAAAAGTATTGATAATCAAGGGTTTAGTGATAAAGAGGTAAATCCCTCTCCCTCCGCTAATGATATAACTGCTTGTAATACAAGCAGTTATATTTATATTTCTTATTGCGACAACCTTGCGACAAGGGTAAAGGTAAACAAAAATGCTATGCACAAGTACCCAGAAAATTGTTTTCCTCGCTATGTTAGTACAGGTAAGCGACCTTTTGTAGTGTGGAAGTATTGGGACGAACATAAAAAAAAATACCTTCGGCAAAAAGTAGAGATAAAAGATGCTAAAGAAGCCGAAATATTTTTGTATAGTGTCAAAGGCGAATTGATAAACGGTGTTACGATAGATAGTAGTACCATAGACCCCAAACGAAAGAAAAAACAGGGCTTGTTGCTCAAAGATTTGTGCGTAAAGTTTTTGGACGACAAAAAAGATTTAAAGGCATCTACAAACTATAGTAGTAGGGTAAAAACTGTAATAGATTGGCTCAATACTTTGGGAACAGCTTTGGAGGCGGAAAAAGTAACAGCCGAGGATATAAAAAGTTTTTTTGCTTACTACAAAGAAAAAGGGAATGGTGCGAGAGAGCTAAACAACAAGAGAGCTTTTATAAAAAGTGTCTTTATTTGGGGAGTGGAGAAAGAATTAGTAACCAACAATCCTGTAGGCAAGACTAAAAAAGCGAAAGAATATGGCGTTCAAAGGGCTACTTTTTCTCACTTGCACTTGCGCGAAATGTGGGCAACTTGGAAAGTGGAAAACGTGGAATTATACAATGCATCACGCTTTTTGTTCTATAGCTTCATTCGCCCTGGTGAGATGATACAGCTTCTCTTGAGTGATGTGGACTTACGAACAATGAAAATAAAAGTACGCGGCGAGGTAGGTAAGACAGGGCTGGGGTATGTAAAAATTACGCCTCCCCTATTTGAAGTTATGAAAGACATGGGTTTTTTGGAGAGGCGCGGGGCTGGGTATTTGTTTGAAAATGAAGATGGCACACCTATACCTGAAGATAGATGGCAAAGGCAGTTTACTGCTTACAGAAGGAAAAATAAGTTTCCTGAACAATACAAATTTTATTGTTTCAAGCATACAGGCGTAAGAGAGCATTATTTATCAGGTAATAACTTGCTTTGGATACAAGCGCAATGCAGACATAAAGACCTCGCTACTACAATACACTACCTACAAACGGGGCTGGGACTTGATACCCATAACGATTTCCCATATTTTGAACCTATACTATAGTATATATGCAAAAAATAAAATTATTTTCTCTCGCACTCCTATTCCTTGCCTGCTGTGCCTTGCCTGCGTGTGAGCAAAGTGATAGCGATTCAAGCGGTGGAACGACAATAATGTTTATAGTTGGGTTGGGGTTGTTCATGCTTTTCCTTGTAAGATTGAGTTTTTCAAATGGTGCTAAAGAAGAACAAGATAATTTCAAGGAAATTTTGCAAAAAGCGAATAATGGAAAAGAAATAATATTTCAAATGAATCAAGAAAACGCGCAAGATGCAATTCTAAACGATATAGAACAGCTAAAAAACAACCAACAAAAAGTAGATTATCCACCTATTTCATTTGTGGCTATAGACTTTGAAACGGCAAATAAAGAATATACAAGTATTTGCTACATTGGGTTAGCTGTATATGAACAAGGCAAATTAGTAGATACAAAAAGTTGGTTTGTAAGACCATATCCATTTAGATTTTTAGTTTCGTTTACAGATATACATGGCATAGGCAAAGAAGATGTAGAAGATTGCCCAAAATTCAAAGGAATTTGGGAAGAACTAAAACTGTATATAAAAGATAGATTGATTGTCGCGCACAATGCTGATTTTGATATTGGTTGTTTAGAGGCTATATTATCGTATTCTAAAATAGAGAAACCTGCATACGAAGTAGCTTGCACCTTGAAAATGTCGCGCAAATTCCTCAACCTTACTAATTATAAACTGCCAACTGTGGCAAAATATTTTGAAATTCCTTTGAAACATCATGACGCTTTGAGTGATGCTGTGGCTTGTGGCGAAATATTGCTTAGAATAGCAAAACAAGAAAGTTTGCAGACAAATGAAAAGGTATTAGCTTCTAAATGGTACAAGAATAAATAATAAATTTCACTAACTTT
>JAAFJK010000338.1:15843-22847 GCA_013298105.1 Cytophagales bacterium | reverse complement strand
TGTATTTTTCCAAAAAAAGGCTTATTAAATCCAAATTTTCGATATCCTCTAATTTTTCGTCTTTTTCCACAATGATAACATCTTGAAAACTATCATCTTGCACTTTTATTATCAATACACAGTCATCCAAAGACACCCAATCGCCTAATTCATTTTGACGGAGATGCACATGGATAGTTTCGTTTGTTTCTTTTACTTGTATAGGTATGGTTACTGAAGTCGTTTTCATAACGCAAAGTTAGCAAATTATTGGCTTATTTTCAAAAATAATATAGGAGTTTTGAAGTAAGTGTGAGCATTACATATCATTTGTTTGAAAATAAAAACCCGCTTCTACAGCCCAAGCACGCACGACTTTTGCCTCCTCTGTAGTAGGCGTGCGGTTATACTTACCTTTCACTTGATGGATAATTTTCCCGCGTAGCTCTATCGTGAGCGTAGGTTTCCAGCCTTTTTCTGTTTGGGTGCGAATGCCCCAGATGCGACAATTTCCATTGTAACAGCTTGACGCATAGCCGCTTACGCAATGCCCCAAAGTAGCACTTTCTTCAGATAAAAGGCGCGAATTGAGCAACTCCTCAAACTTGTAAGTTACTTTGCCTGCCTCGCGTATGCTATCCGCTACATTGCCACGCAACCAAGCCAAATTTTGGTTCATGTAGCTATCATAGCGGATACGCCTAAAAGTAATGTGCCATTCCTCGCTTTGGCGCACCAATGCCTCCAAAGTCCTGCCCTTGAACGTAAAGTCCGCACCTTGCTCATATTGAGTATGAAGCAGAAAATCATAAATACCGCCCAAATGACGATACAACGCATAATGCGCTTCGTCTTGGTACTTTGACAAAAAATGCAAAAACGCATCTATGAAAGCATAAGTTCCCTCCGTAAACGCAAAATTACGGATAGACTGCAAAAGCACGCGACACACATCACTTTGTGTAAAACCTTTGGTGTAGATTTTTGTCGCCAAAATAAGTTGCTGAAAATTTTGACAAAGAGCCTCTACAGGCACAGTCATCAAGATATGTGCCTCTTTTTTATTCAAAATAGGCATACCTTGTGCCACAAAAGTAGCGGGATTCTTGCCTGCCGCTATGTGCTTGAAAAACGCCAAATCCAATGCCTCCAGCCTATTTCTCTCATCAAAAAAATAGTCTGTCAAGCCTTTACGCAAACCATATTGCGCAAAGAAATAGCTATACGGATTCTCAAGCATAGCTTTGTCAAGGCTTATCTCGCGGTAGGCAGGCAAGATACCAAAATGCTTGATTTTCAAGCAAATACCCAAATCGTAAGGGATTTCTGTAAGCTCATTTGCCTGCATAAAGGCTTGAGTAGCCCGCAATTCATGCGCAAAAACATCTTTTTGCTCAAGCGTACTCCACCACGCATCAGCGAGCGAATGTTGTTGTGGTTTAGCCACAGCATTTTTGTAAATCTCATGCACACCCCAAGAGTTGCACACCCAAATATAGCCCAACAACACGCGGACATCTTCGGCAAACTTGCCTACGAAATCCAGCATATCTGTTATTTCGTGGGTTTCCGACAACTTCTTTTCAGTGCGGGTTTGCTCATGAATATCCAAGCCAAAAAGATGCGTATTTTCGCCATAAAATTTGCGCGGACTGCCCTTGTACGCACCCACCAAATACATACACTTGTCCCAGAAAAGCGTTATAGGGTACGTTTTAGCACCTACTTTGCTTGGTGTGGCAGGCAAGGAGCCAAATACACGCAAAAAATTGCGCAAAAACCAATCCATTTCTGTATCACAGTAGGCAAGCACAAAATTAGTCAAACGCTCACGCGAAATGCCAATATTTTCAAAGGCAATCAAGTGTTTGCTGGCATACAGCAAATTGAAATAAGACGTTACTTTTTGTTGATAATGCGCAGGTGTACCCAACAAGAAGTCAAAATGCTCGGTTTTGTCCAATGCATAGCTTACCTGCTTAACCAAACTCAAGTACTCCCACGCCATTTGCGTGTCGGTAGGCAAGTACGCAAAAATTTCGCACCAAGCCTTTTCTGTTTGGGGCAAGGCAGTTGCTTTGCAGAAAAACAATACAAGCAGTTCTCCCAAATTGGTTTTCACATCACATTTCCATGCTTTGTGATTGCCCATCACGACTATCTCATTCCCTTCTACAGAAATAGCTGCGTACATAGCACGCCATTTCTCCAACAGCACGCTGATAGCTTCAGTATGTTGCCAAGGGAAATTGGGGATTTCCGTTATTTTTTCAAGAAATTTAACAAAAGAGTTTTGCTCCTTGCCTACCAAAGACAAAGAGAATTGCTCCACCGCTTCGAGGGTGGGCAGGTAAGCCTGATTACTTTGCAGGCTTGTCAAAACGTTGTGAATCATATACATAAGGTTAGCTGGTAGCTACCTTATGGTCGTTCGCGTGGGGTGGGGAAAAGATGCGAATGAATCATAGCAGTATTGTTATTTCCACTTTGTACGCAGGGCGCAAAAAGAAGTTTCAAAATTATGAAAAAAAAAACTTGCCTGCCCTATTTTTTATAGGGCAGGCAAGTCTAAAATTTTACTTTATCTTTAAACGGTTTCTTTTTCTATAGAGTTAGCATAGCGTTTGCGGTCGCCTTCGTCAAGATGTATTTTACGGAGTCGGAACGTTTTGGGCGTAACTTCTACGTACTCATCTTTTTGGATATATTCGAGGGCTTCTTCGAGCGAAAACTTCACTGCGGGGGCGATTTTTACGTTATCGTCTGTACCAGAAGCACGCATATTGGTTAGCTTTTTGCCTTTTTGGATATTTACCACGATGTCGTTTTGGCGATTATGCTCGCCTACTACTTGCCCTGTGTAAAGTTCCTCGCCTGGATCTACAAAGAAATAGCCTCTGTCTTGGAGTTTGTCAATGGCATAAGCTGTACATTCGCCCATTTCCATAGAGATAAGTGAGCCATTGATACGTCCTTGTATTTCACCTTTGTAGGGTTTGTACTCGTCGAATCGGTGGTTCATCACTGCCTCGCCTGCTGTGGCAGTAAGGACAAGGTTACGCAAACCTATCAATCCACGTGCAGGAATACTAAATTCAAGGTGTTGCCAATCGCCTTTGGGTTCCATGATAAGGAGTTCGCCTTTGCGTTGGGTAGCCAATTCAATGACCTTGCCTGCCACTGCTTCAGGGACATCAACTACAAGCGTTTCTACAGGCTCATGGCGTTGTCCGTTGATTTCTTTGTAGATTACCTGTGGCTGTCCTACTTGGAGTTCGTATCCTTCGCGGCGCATAGTTTCGATGAGTACAGACAAGTGAAGAATACCACGTCCATACACCAAAAAGCGGTCTTCACTGCTGGTAGCCTCTACGCGGAGCGCGAGGTTTTTTTCAGTTTCTTTCATAAGCCTATCGCGCAAATGGCGTGAGGTTACGAATTTGCCATCACGTCCATAAAAAGGAGAGTTATTGATAGCAAAAAGCATATTCATGGTAGGTTCATCAACTGATATACGCGGCAGGGGCTGAGGATTCTCAATGACAGATACTGTATCTCCGATTTCAAACTCATCAATGCCTGTAAGTGCGCAAATCTCGCCTGCCGTTACTTCAGATACTTTTTGTTTGCCCAATCCTTCAAAAACGTGAATTTCTTTTACGCGCACTTTTTTTACTGTGCCGTCTGATTTGCAGAGTGCATAGTCTTTATTTTCTTGGAATCCACCTCTGAATACACGCCCGATGGCTATTCTTCCTACAAAAGAGGAGTAATCTAAAGACGTGATTTGCATTTGTGTATCGCCTTCATTGGTGGGTGCAGGTGGTATATGTTTTACGATAGTTTCGAGCAAAAACTCGATGTTGTCGGTAGGTTTTTGCCAGTCTTCGCTCATCCAGCCATTTTTGGCTGAACCATAGCAAGTTACAAAATCAAGTTGTTCTTGAGTGGCATTGAGGTTGAACATAAGGTCGAATACCATCTCATGTACTTCGTCAGGGCGACAGTTGGGCTTATCTACTTTGTTGATAACCACGATAGGCTTTAGACCAAGCGCAAGGGCTTTGCTTAATACAAAGCGCGTCTGAGGCATAGGACCTTCAAAAGCATCAACCAACAACAACACGCCGTCAGCCAACTTCAATACACGCTCCACTTCACCTCCAAAGTCTGCGTGTCCAGGTGTATCGATTACGTTGATTTTTACATCTTTATAGCGCACAGATACATTTTTAGAAACTATAGTAATGCCGCGTTCACGTTCTTGGTCATTGTTGTCCAAGATAAGGTCATCAAATTGTTGATTGTCCCTGAATAGTTTAGAAGCGTGAATAATTTTGTCCACGAGCGTTGTTTTGCCGTGGTCAACGTGGGCGATAATAGCAATATTGCGAATATTTTGCATACAAAACCTTTGAAAATGAAGCATTTGAGGGATTTCCTCTAATTGCGGTGCAAAATTAGGCATTATTTGGCTAAAAAGCAAGTTTGCTTATTAAAAAGTTATTTCGAAAGTATTAGCTCTGTGTAAACCTTGTCGCAAGAACAAATGAAGTCGTGGTGCGACACTACGACTTTGTAAAAACTACAAAGCTCTTACAGCCTCTACACCTTGTTCAAGCCCATGATGCAAAGCCCCCAACATTCTTTCATAAAACTCTTTCAAAAGTATGTTTTTTAGCAAAAGTAAGCAAGAAAAATCATTTCACAAACTTACAAGGCTGAAAAATAACTACTAAAAAATTTGTGTTTTTCTAAAATAAGCCCTATTTTTACAAAATAAAACTACAAATGTTATACTTATGAGCAACGAAAACAAAGGTTTGCGTACTACCAAACTTATCATGGTTACGGCTGACAACAACAACAAGTACTATGATATGCAAGAAAATGCTGATGGTACTTTTACTGTTACCTATGGGCGTGTAGGGGCTACTGCTACCAAAGTAAGCTATCCTGTACGCGAATGGGACAAAAAATACCGCGAAAAGGTAAATAAGGGCTACAAAGACCAGACACACCTTTTTGCCGAAGCCACAGACGAAGTAGAGTTTGCCGATATTGCAGTCGCAAGTATTCAAAAACTCATGAACGATTTGCTCAGGTATGCCAAAAAATCCATCAGCCAAAACTACAACGTTACGGCTGACCAAGTTACACGCAAACAAGTCGAAGAAGCACAGCGCGTCTTGAATAGCCTTGTGAATAAAGTGAAAAAGGCAATGGACATCAAAGACTTCAATACTGTACTGCTGGAGCTGTACCAAGTCATTCCACGCCGTATGTCAAATGTAAATGACTACCTTGTCAAAGCTATAGATGTAGATGAAATAAATAAACTCATAGGCGAGGAGCAAGCCACGCTGGACGTAATGCGCGGACAAGTAGAAGTGAACGAACGCAAAAAAGAAGCCGCAGAAGGCTCTGCAACCGCAAAACCCGAAGCCATCAGCATTTTGCAGGCAATGGGCATCGAGGTAGAAGAAGTAGAAGACGATACAGTCATTGCCCAAATCAAAGGTTTGATGCAAGACGAATCAGGCAAATTCAGACGCGCTTTTGCTGTCCGTAACTACAAAACACAAAAGCCTTTTGATACGTGGCTGGCAGGCAAGGCAGATAAAAAACTTGAGCTGTTTTGGCACGGAAGCAGGAACGAAAACTGGGTATCTATTCTTGAAAATGGCTTAGTTCTCCGCCCCACCAATGCAGTCATCACAGGCAAAATGTTTGGCTATGGCGTATATTTTGCCGATAAATTCCGCAAATCATTGAATTATACCTCTTTGAGTGGCTCTTACTGGACAGGCGGCAGCGCACCGCAAGCCTTCCTTGCGCTGTATGATGTCCACGTAGGCAAGCAATTTCATATCAAACACCACGAATCTTGGTGCTATGAACTGAATGAGGAAAACCTCAAGAAAAAAGGGGCAGATTATGACTCGCTTTTTGCGGAAGGTGGCGCAGACCTTCGCAACAACGAATTTATAGTCTATAACCAAGCCCAATGCACAATACGCTATTTAGTGGAGGTAGGGAACTAATGGTGGTTGTCTGACAATTTTTGTGGAGATTAAAAATGTAGGGCAACCACAAGGAAGGGTTCCCCTACACAAAAAATACTTCCACAGAAATTGTCAGACAACCATAAAAAATAGATTTTTTCTATATATTTGCGCTATGTTACAATTAGACCTAAAAAATAAAATGGCTTTTGTATGCGGTAGCACACAAGGCATTGGAAAAGCCATAGCTATAGAGTTGGCAGATATGGGGGCAAATGTGGTGTTGATTGCCCGCGACTTTGTGGCACTCTCTCAAGTACGTACTGAACTTGCCTGCCAAGAAGGGCAAAAACACCATATTATCCAAGCAGATTTTAGACAGCCGCTCTTTTTGCAAGGTGCTGTAGAAGATTTTTGTGAAACTGAAGCTATCCAAGAAGCACATATTTTAGTCAATAACACAGGCGGTCCCGCAGGTGGGGCTATCACGCAGGCAAGTGCGGGGGCTTTTTTAGATGCCTTTCATCAACATTTACTCTGCAATCAAGTGCTTGCCCAAACTTTGCTCCCCTTGATGAAAAAAGCAGGCTACGGGCGCATTATCAATATCGTAAGCACTTCAGTCAAAGAACCTTTAGAAAATTTGGGCGTTTCGAATACTACGCGCGGGGCAGTCGCAAGCTGGGCAAAGACATGGGCAAATGAAGTGGGACAATTTGGAATCACAGTCAATAATGTACTGCCTGGCTATACCGAAACTGCCCGCCTCGCTACCATCATAGCCAATAAAGCTACTCAAACTGAGCAAGACACTGCACAGATAGAAGCCCAATTTGCACAGCACGTACCCGCACGTAGGTTTGCACAACCTACCGAAATAGCCTATGCAGTGGCATTCCTTGCCTCCCCTTCCGCAGCTTATATCAATGGCGTGAGTCTGGCAGTAGATGGGGGTAGAACACGCAGTATATAGTAAGTATTTACGAATTTCTGGTTCTCTGACAATTTTTGAAAATTATC
>JAAFJK010000338.1:0-15833 GCA_013298105.1 Cytophagales bacterium | reverse complement strand
TAAGTATTAGACTTCTTGCGAAAGTGCTATTTCTGATACCTCAACCCTGCCCTTCTCCAAATGGAGAAGGGTTAAAAAGACTTTCGCAAGAAGTCTATTTACGAATTTCTGGTTCTCTGACAATTTTTGAAAATTATCCAATGCCCTCAAAATAGTACGCAAAAAATGAAATACCTTTTACTTTTACTTGTTTTTGGCTTATGGCTACCTGATCAGATGTATGCCCAAAAAAATATATTGAAAAAAATTCTCCAAGCCCCATGTTTTGCCAAAGTTTTGCAAAATAAGAAAAAGCATAAACTACAAATCCTTTATACCCAAATAGATAGAGATGGGGCAGGCAAGGCAGTTTTGACAAGCTACCGATATGGCGTAAGTGATAAAAACTATTTTTATCCTGCAAGTTTGGTAAAACTGCCAGTATGCGCCTTAGCCCTCGAAAAACTGACTGAAATCCAACAAAAAAATCCTGACATCACGCTCGAAACTGCCCTACAATTTGGTGCAAATCGAGCTTCTCAAACTTCCCTTACCAAAGACACGCTATCGCCTACAGGTTACCCCCATCTTGCGAACTACATCAAACGCGCCTTAGTCGTAAGCGACAATGAAACCTACAATCGCTTGTATGAGTTTTTGGGACAAGGCTATATCCAAGAAAAACTACAGGCAAAGGGGTATGCAAGAAGCCTTATTGCACACCGACTTTCGCGCCCTATCTATGATGAAGTCGAAGAAAGACACACGAATCCTTGTGCGTTTGTGGTAGATAGTCAGCAGGTTTGGCAACAAAATGCACAATATAACGCCAAGCCTCACCAACTTGCCTACCAAAATACGCGGGTAGGCAAGGCATATTTTAAGCGGGGCGAACTTATCAAAAAGCCTTATCAGTTCAAGGGGCGTAGTTTTCTGCCTTTGGTAGAGATGCAAAAGATGCTACAGGCGATTGTTTTGCCCGAAACCTTGCCTGCCACTGCCCGATTCCAGCTTACAGACGAAAATTATGCCTTTCTGCGCCAATGCTTGGGTATGTATCCGCGCGAAGCAGGCTTTTCAGGGGCAGACAATTACATGAAATATTTTCTAAGAAACAACGAGGCTCCTCCTCAAATAAAAATTTTGAATAAGGTTGGCATGGCATTTGGTTTTTTGATTGACAATGCGTATATCGTTGATTTAGAGAATAATACAGCGTTTTTGCTTACTGTAGTGCTGTATGCCAATGCAGACGAAACACTGAATGATGACAAATACGAATACGAAACGATTGCCAAGCCCTTTATGCAAAATTTGGCGGAGGCTATCATAACCTACGAAGCTACTCGTAAGTCAAAAAAAGTGAAAAAATAAGTCCTTAGGAACGAGTAAAAAATAACTTGGACATTTTTGCTTATCTTTTACGCTTATACTTCGTTGCAATATTCATTACAAAACACCGCTTTGCGCTTCTATTGCGCCTCGTCTAAACCCAAAATATCGTGCAAAAACCTGACCATCTTATTTTTTACTCGTTCCTTATTTTTTGTTTTTCTGTATATTCAACGAATTGCGCTCCCAAAAAACGCCTTCTGTATAGCCCTGTATGGTTTGTGCTGTTTCAGCCAAAGCCAAACGCTTTTCTGTCCAACACGCGTATTCTTCATTCATTTCTACACCACAATAATTGCGTCCTAATTTTTTGGCTACTACAGAAGTAGTACCTGAACCCAAAAAAGGGTCGAACACAAAACCATTTTCAGGGCAACTTGCCAAAATCAATTTAGCTATCAATTTTTCAGGTTTTTGGGTAGGGTGGTCTGTATTTTCGGGCATAGACCAATACGGAATCGTGATGTCGTCCCAAAAATTTGAGGGGTAGGTAAGGCGGAAATTGCCGTCTTCTGTTTCTTCCCAATCTTTGGGTTTGCCATTTTCTTTGTAGGGCGCAAGGACTTTGCGTTTGATTTTTACAGCTTCTACATTGAAATAATAATCTTTTTCGGATTTTACACCAAACCAAATATCTTCCATACCATTTTTCCAATTTTGCAAGGCACCGCGCCCTTTTTCACGTTGCCAAGTGATGCGATTCAAAACAGTTAAATTTTCTTCCATCACTTGCTGTAGGGCAGCCGTACATTTCCAATCGCCACACAAATACAGCGAACCATTGGGCTTCAAAAGTTCGCAAACTTTTGGAAACCACTCTCTTAGATATGCCAAATACTCCACTTGCCTACCCGCTTTGAAAGTGAAGCCATGAAAGTTTTTGGTCAAATTATAGGGCGGGTCTATGATGATAAGGTCTGCAAATGCTTTGGGCAATAAATCCAACACTATCATCAAATCTTCGCATATCGTTTTGTTTTGAATGTCTTGGACAGCCAGAGGCAGGCAAGGTTTTAAAAGCCTTGCCTGCCAAACGGGTAGTTCTGTGTCTGAAATGGTGAGTGTGCGGTTATTGGTGGCGCGAGTTTTGGATTTTTTGGTGTCCATTTTTAGGTGTTTTTCAGTGTTTTTCAAGCTGTTCAGGGGTAGGTGGCTCCGCCAATGGGTTTTGTGCTATTAACCTAAAACTGAAAATAAATAAATGGCTGTACGTTTTCGTTTTGGACTTGCAAAATGATTTGAATGACTGTCAAAAGCACCACTGCCTTCAGATAAAAAGGCAACACATGAAAAGCATACTGCAAACGCGCCTTGAAGCTATCAGGCAAAAATTGAGAAGCATAACCCACCAAGAGCAAGTACACAACCAAACTATTTGCTTTGAAAAAGTAGGGTAGGTAAGTCCAATCCATGTGAAAACATATCCTATCTATAGATACTGTAGCGGTATAAAAACTATCCGCCCGAAAAAATATCCACAAAAACGCCACAAAATGAAATGTAAGCACCCAACCCAAAGGCACTAAAATATAAGGATTGAATTGGAGTTCTTTTGCCCATTTGCTAAAAATCTTATGTACCAGTAGCCCCGCGCCATGCATAGCTCCCCAAAAAATAAATTTCCAATCTGCCCCATGCCAAAATCCGCCTATGAGCATAGTCAAAAACAGAAAAAGCCACTGCCTTTCCTCCCCTTTTCTATTGCCCCCAAAAGGAATGTAAATGTAGTCCCTTAGCCAGCCAGAGAGCGAAATATGCCATTTACGCCAAAATTCAGTAATGTCGAGGGCGCGATAAGGGTTCAAAAAATTCTCTTTTAGCCTGTAGCCCATCAAAAGCGCAATGCCTATAGCCATATCTGAATATCCCGAAAAGTCGCAATAAATCTGAAGCGTATAAGCATACATAGCCATCAGGTTCTCAAAGCCCGAATAGCCCGCAGGGTTCTTATAAATCAAATCTGCATATTGGGCAATATAATCTGCAATGATGGCTTTTTTTATCAAACCCTTGATTATCAACCAAAACCCTTCACTTAGCTCGCCTACCTGAAAGACCAAAGGCTGACGGACTTGAGAAAGAAAATCTCGCGCCCGCACGATAGGTCCTGCCACAAGGTGCGGAAAAAAGGTCATGTAAAACACAAAATCTACTAAATTGTTGCTGACTGGGATATGTCGCTGTTTTACATCTACCAAATAACTGATTGCCTGAAATGTATAAAAAGAAATGCCTATCGGCAAAATTATTTGCCATGCTCGAAACTCCCAGCCTGCTACAGCGCAGATATTACTCAAAAAAAAGTTGGTATATTTGAAATAAAGCAAAAACGAAAGATTGAAAGTTATTGCCAAAAAAAGCGGAATGTTTTTATCTTTTTGTGTCTTCAGGCGGTCTATCCAAAGAGCTAAATAATAGGTGGTTATAATTGTAAATAAGAACAATAAAATAAAATAACCGCTTGACTTATAGTAAAAAAATAAACTGAATCCTATTACATACAGCAACCTTGCCTGCAAATCACGATAAAGCAGGATATAACCTATCAAAAAAAAGTAAAATAAAAACAAGAAAAGCCCGCTATTGAATAACATAGGGGCGTGAAAATCAAAACTAAACAACTCTTGCAAAAAATCTAACATGGCGCAAAATTAGCCAATAAACTGAAAATAACAAATTCACAAGATTAGACTTCTTGCGAAAGTGTTTTTAAAGACCTCCCACCTTGTCCTCTCTCCATTTTTGAGAGAGGACAATGGACTTTTGCAAGAAGTCTATTCTAAAAATGTCCAATAATTATTTGTCTTTGATTCCTATGAGGGATTCTATTTTGGAGTCTGCAAAAAAGAAAGTGCTATATGTTTTTCCTATCATATAATAGCCTTTTTCTTTGAAGAATCTGTAAACTTTTGAATCTTCCAACGAGCGTAGCTCACGCTCATATTCTTCGGCTAAAATAATACGAGGTCTATATTTTTCCCAATCATTTGATTCCAAAACCTCCATCTCAAAACCTTCTACATCAATATCCAAAAAGTCAATTACTTGCCCAGCAGGTAAATATTTCTCGAATATTTTTTCTAAGGGTAAGGCTTGTATTTCTTGGCTACCTTTGGGAATGATTAGTTTTTTGGAGGCTCGTTCTTCATGTACTTCTTTAGAAAAAGTATTCATAGCAGGTACATTCGACAAGAATAGTTCCAAAACACCTTCATTTTTTGCGACAGCTAAGTTCAAGTTAATATCTCTTTTTCTAAACTGTACAAATTTTTTAAACATGGCTGAGTTTGGTTCTATATTTATGCCGTTCCAGCCTCGTTTATAGAAAAAAAAGGTATTTGAAAATGTTTTGGGGTGATATGCCCCAATATCCACATAGAAGCCTTTTGCTTGGCGTGCAAACATTTTTTTCAAAATAATGTCCTCACCTTCATCAGAATATGATTGGTGTGAAACGCCCCAATAATCTTGGTACAAACTAAATAGAAATGTGTACAGAGGGGTAGGCAAGATGTTTTTGATAAAACCCATAGTTTATTCTGTCAAAATTAGTTTTTTAGTAGCTATTTCTTGCCCATCTACCAACAAGGTGTAAAGATAAGCACCTGCTTTCAAACTTTGGGCAGGCAAGGTAATTTGTACGCTTTTAGGCGCAAGGTCAAAACGTTTGAGTTGTTTTCCTTGCAAATCATATATAAAAATTTGAGCATCAGTAAACTTCGTAGGCAAGTTGTAGGTTATGGTAGCGTGTTCTCTGACCAAAGTAGCTCGAATTTGGTCTAAAGATGTTTTAGGCTGTTCTGCCGCCTCATTTTCGCTTTTGCTTGTGTTTACAAGTTTGTCTAATGGCACACGCCAAACCGTACCATTTTCATCAACCCCCAACATATATTGTACTTTTCCTTCTCTCAATCCTTCAAAACGAACTCCTTGAGTAGTATGTAGTTGTTCAGTAGGTCGCATTGTACCAATACCTAAATAACCATTGGCAAGCATTGTCATTTTAGGAGAGTCATAACCATTTTTCCAGTTGAATAAAGGACGATAAGATACCCGTTCTTGTAGTTGTATATTGTGAATCCAATTTTTTGCCGCCACAAAAGACATTATAGGTGCGTTATTTCCTTCAAAATCATGCGAATCATCAATGTTTCCAAGTAAAACCAATGCTTCACGTGACAGATGAGGATTTGGAGTGGCATTTTTATTGTCTTTGTTTCCTACTAAGGCAGGTATAAAGTCGTCCCCACCACTTATATTGATGAGTTCCATTTTATCAGGAAATCCCTCAGTGGTGGCTTTTAAAAATTCTTCCCCACCATAATTATCTTTTTGATGAAGTTGTAAATTCAAGTGTGATTCAGGCGTAAATGTACCCAAACCGACTGCACCTTGTTTTGGCACTACATTTTGAGCAATAAGATTTCCAAAAATGGTGCAAAAAAGCAATGATAAAATTATTCGTTTCATAGTATTTTAATTATAGAGTTTGTATCCATCCTTTCAATGGATTCGCAAAACAAAAACTTTTATGTTGAATAACATAATAATACGTTTCTCCTCTATGTTGCCCTTCCCAATCATTTTGATATTTTTCACTTTCATATATCAACGTTCCCCATCTGTTAAAAATGCTCAATTTTGCCCCTTTCAAAGCATCAGGCAAGACAAAAGTATCATTCACACCATCGCCATTAGGTGTGAATGTATTGGGTACAAACTGTTCATTTTTTTCAAATTCCACCTTTGCGGTAGCAGTTTGTGAACAACCTTGTGCTGTAACAGTCAAAGTGTAATTGCCTGATTTCGTAATTTTGAGTATTTTCTGTGTACTTCCATCACTCCAAAGATAGGTATCAAAATCATTCGTAGGTGAGATAAAAATATCCGTATTTTGACAATCCACCAAGACTTTATCAGGCAAAACCAAATTAGGTATGTTTTTTTTAGCGATTGTTATGGTATCTTTTATCGAACAACCTCCTTTTTTTGCTTCCACTATATACATACCAAAATTAGCAATATTAATATTTTGTGTGGTTTCGCCTGTATTCCATTGATAAGCCTCAAAACCATCATTGGCTTTCAAAGTCATATTTTCTGCTTGGCACAACCATTTATCAACTCCCAAATCAAGTGGTGGCAAATCTATTAACTGAATTTTGATGCTATCTTGTACAATTCCGCAAAGATGAGTAGCTTTTACTTTGTATGTACCACTTTGATTGACAGTTATTTGTGATGAAGTAGAACCATTGCTCCAAAGATATGAAGTAAATTGGTTGCCTGCATTCAATACAAAAGTAGCTTGTTCGCAACCTGTTAAATCACTCCCCAAATCTAAAGTAGGTAAAGCTAAAAATACTACCTTTACACTATCTTCTGATGTGCCACAATCATGCGTAACTTTCAAACGATAAGTTCCACTTTGATTAACTGTAATTTGGGAAGAAGTAGCTCCATTACTCCATAAATACGAGTTAAAATTGCTGTTTGTGCCTATTGTTATGGTTGAATTTGTGCAAACTGTTTGGTCATTGCCCAATTCAAGTAAAGGTGTATTTCGCCATGTAACTTTCACACTGTCTGTCCACGTTCCACAGCCATTCGAAACCTGTACTTTATAGGTGCCTGCTTGGGTAACATTGATGCTGGGAGTAGTGGCACCTGTATTCCACAAGTACGAAGTGTATTGATTGCCTGCATTTAAGGAAATTGCCTCACCTGTGCAAATATTTTGGTCGTTACCTAATTCGAAATTGGGCTGTGGTGCATTGAAATCAGAGAAAAAACCATATCTAAAACCTGTCCCAAAATTTGTTCCATTCAAAACAGCTCCACTAAATGTGCCTAAAATGTTTGACACAGAAACAAAGGTGTTGGTTGGTACATTGGGAAAAGAAAAAGTACCCGCTAACCATTGTCCATTTGTACCTGCTATGGGTACAAAGGCGTTAGCATTGATAGTAGCAGTGGCATTGCTCACATTAAATCCTGTTTGGTGTCCTGCACGCACAATCAAATGTACTGCAAAATATTCATTGGTGCTTCGTTTGAAATTGATAACTGATGAACCACCGCAAATATAAGGCGGAATAATCGCTGAAGCTGACTCACAACCACTTCCTGATGTGTGCAAGACATATACTTTTTCTTTACTCCTGATGTGGATAGCAGAAAAAGAGGAAGGTAGGCTATACGTATATGTTTGCCCCTCTTGCAAAGTAGTTATTGGCGTAGCAGAACCGTTCAAAAAAATCTGATTATCGTTGGTCGTTGATACAATAAAAACAGTTTCATCAATTAAAAAACCTTTTACCACAACATAATCCGTACCTAATTTATCCACCGCAATTAATTGATCACCATTCAAATCATTGCAAAAATCAGGCACATTCATCAAATCATCTTTGATAGTTATAGCTATAGGTTTACTTGCCACAATCTTAGAACCGCCTAAATGAGCGGAAGATGCTCCACTTGTAGCTTGCGCACAATATGTTTGCCCCTGTTGCAGTGTGATAGTAAAAGGAACATTTGCACTGTGTCCCACAATATTTTTAGTAGGTGTTATGGTAACAGAAGTGTTATTTTCAGTGGCTACTATATCAAAAGCAGAAGATGGCGTAGGGGTATAATTACTGTTATTAAACCATTTGTTTTGAAAAGGTGTATAAAAATGTGTGCCTAACGCATTTTTCCCTTTTAAGGTAAATATTTCAGGATTGTTTTGTGCAGAAACCTCATAATAACAAGCAATGGGCTTACTTGCTTCAATTAACAAACCATAATTCAAGGTAGAATTAGCGGGTTTATTCTCAAGCATAGCAAGTGAACTTGTCAAATCCACTATATGCAAAGTATTAGCTGGTACATTTACCGTGATGGTAGAAAAGTTGGGATTGGCTGGCTGTTTGATGGTAACTGTGCTTGCCTCATTGAAAGCAGAGATATTGAGAAAGACAGGTGCGTCTAAACTTCGATTATCATTAGAAATCTCTGGTGCTACAAACCAAAATAGTGTATCTTTTTGTGCAACAAGGTTGTTGCCAAACAAACCAAGCAAACACAATAAAAGTATTTTTTTCATTTCGTAAATATACAAAAAAGCATGAGATTTTAAAACTCCTGCTAAAAAAAATCTCATATTAACGGATTGTGTGGTATTACCTAAAATAGTACTTAAAAAGTAATAAAAATACATCTTATAGTCAATTTTGGGAGTGCTTAAAACCATATTTCAGTTTTTTTGTTACCATACCACACAATTTGTTAGCATCAGGTTATTTAGTGAGGGGTTCAAAAATAAATGGAATGATTATATTTGATACTGTATTTCCTTTAGAAACTCCTTTTTTGCTCAATAGTTTTAAACTGGTGTGTTGATTCTGATTGAAAAGTAGGTTATTTATTACCTACATCTTTTATGTATTTATTTGAGCCTTGCACAATATTTACCCAATTTGTATCACAAACATTCCTGTTTGTGCGCCACAGGCGATTATGAGCTTAAAAATTATTCGGCACGCAAACAAGAATGTTTGCGATACATTGCCACAGTCCTATTATTTTTACATAAAACAAGTAACTATGAAAAACAGCCTTTTTACACCAAAATCAACACACCAGTTTTAAACCCTATTCTATTGAGCAAAAAAAAGCACGATATTCGTTCTGCTTAAAAAGTAAAAAACCGCTTCACAAAGTTGTAAGGCGGTTTTAGTAGTCCGTACGGGAATCGAACCCGTGTTTCATCCGTGAAAGGGACGCGTCCTAACCCCTAGACGAACAGACCATAATTTAAGGGGTTTTTAGATACACAATAATTAAAAACTAATTACTTAATTTTTAGTAGTCCGTACGGGAATCGAACCCGTGTTTCATCCGTGAAAGGGACGCGTCCTAACCCCTAGACGAACAGACCATGTGGGTTACTTACTTATTTAGATGAACTGCATTGGGACTTGCACCCAAATTTCCGCTTTAAGAGCGGTGTACTACTATTGTACTATACAATTCGTATTTTTGTGATTCCGCTGGGATTCGAACCCAGGACCCATACATTAAAAGTGTATTGCTCTACCAGCTGAGCTACGGAATCTTATTTTTGGATTATTTAAATTTTACTTTATCTTTGCATTGTGATTCCGCTGGGATTCGAACCCAGGACCCATACATTAAAAGTGTATTGCTCTACCAGCTGAGCTACGGAATCGTTTAACTCCTTAATTGAGGTGCAAAGATAGTCAATGTTTTTTTAAATGCAAATTTTTTTAAAGTTTTTTTTTATTTTTTTTCTTGCCTGCCCGCCTTTATGTGGGCAGGGCAGGCAAGTCGTATCGCCTGAAGTGCATTTGAAGCTCTCAAGTAGGTCGCGCCAACCTGCCGAGATGTTGCGCCTTGCCTACCTACGCGAGCAGAAGGAGAACTATGCACAAGCCCTGTTTTACCTGAATCTGTACGCGCTTACTACCCACGATACTGATGCGATGCCTGTCATAGAGCAACTTGCCTCCCGCTACAGACTGCTGGGCTATGAGCATAACGACTTTGAGTGGCTACAGATGAAGTACAGGCAATATTTTAGGTATATTTTGTTGGGTGTGTTGGCACTTTGGACAAGTGTTCTGTTGTATTGGCTGTATGCGTGGAGTAGGGGATATGAAGTGCTTTTGCGCTACAAGGTCATTTGGGGTGTTACGTTGGTGGTGTGGGGTTTGATTTTTAATTTTTACCAAGACAATAAATTGGGTATCATTGCTGCTGACCAAGTGTATGTCATGGACGCGCCCTCTGCAGGTGGCAGAACCATCAAGGTCGTGAATCAAGGGCATAGGATTCCTATTTTGGAGGAGGTAGATATCTGGTACAAGATTCGCTGGCAAGGAAAACCTGCCTACATTCGCAAAAATTTTGTTTGGGAACTTACGCTGTAGGAGGTTTGAGATACGATTTATAATACTGGCGCGAGATATGCCCAAGTGAAGAACCCTACTTTTCAAATATATTCGCAGGTAAAACTGTATTATATTTTGGGTCATAAAAATACTCATCGTCATAATAGAAAGTATTTCCTTCTGTTAGATAAACAGTGTGATGTTCAGTTTTCTTTATCAACATTCCATCAGATTTTCGAAACCAATATAGTTCTTTTACCTCATTAAAATTATTGATTCTTTTGGGAACTTGCGCATATTCTTGTCCTAATCCAACGCTGTCAAAAAGATGTTTTGCGTGTTCTTCTGATTCCTCTACTTTTGGGTGCATTTGCAATAAGTATTTTCTACTTAATTTGTAGCATTTTACTTTATTTAGTTTTTCAATTTCTACTTTTAACGATATAGTATCTTCAAAAATACTTTTTTTAAAAATACCAAATTTAGGATTGGATAAGAAAAATGCGGTATTGTGTCTATTGATAGTTGTCATAATTTCTTCTTGTTTAGATGTCATAGTATCTCGTGCTGAAGGCGAAAAAATATTATCTTTTTTGTCTTCAGCAATACAAATATAATGAATTTTACGAGAAAATTGAGGGTATTCATTGTCAATTACTTCCCCATCTATACGTAATTTTTGGGTAGTATTATCAAAAAATAAGGTATGTTTACCTGTTTCTAATATTACACTTTTTTCATAATTAGTCCTACTTTTGGATACATAGCTCCCTGTTTCTGAATATGTTTTCAGATTGGTGTGTGCTTCCTTCAAATAGGAAACTATTTTACTATCATTATTTTTCTTTTGTGCATTAGCATTAAAAAAAGAAATGAAAATAAAAATGAAAATGGTTATTTGTCTTTTACACATAGTTCTTAATATTTTAAAAGCAATAATTTGGGTTTTTGCTGTTGTTAATATTGAAAGTGCAATAGTGAAAATTGCGCAAAAAAAACCTTAACTGCACTCTCCAAACGCCAACAACGGAATAAAAGTTTCATTTTTAGTGTGGTTTATTCGCTTACGCGGACATTCCAGAGCCTTCAGTTACTTTCGCACAAGCCTCCACGCTCACACCAATATTGCGTAAATCGTCAATCTTAAATCGTCAATCACAGATGGATTATCAAGCCCTCATAGAAGAAAATCAAGCCCTTAAAGCGCGTATAGAAGCCCTCGAGAGGCAGGTAAGTCCTTCAAAAACAAGTTTGGAAGAGTACTTCCGAAAAGCAATGGCGCAAGTCCCACTTTTTGGCATCATAGTCAGTCCCGTAGGCAAGATTGTCTATTGCAATAACTATGGCTTGAATCTCATGGGCTGGGACAAAGACGCACTCATTGGACAAGATTATTTTGATGTATTCGTACCCAAAAATGACCAAACAGGGCGCAGGCAAGATTATGAAAAAGCCATCAAACGTGAGGGCTATTGGGAAGAAAATATGCGCCTCATCAAGACCAAAGCAGGCGTGTACAAATACCTTAACTTTAGCGCAGTCGTCCTCAAAGATGAGCGTGGCAATATCACAGGACTTGCCAAAATAGGCACAGACATCACAGAGCAAGTCCAAACCTCCAACGCCCTTCAGCAAAGCAATGAAGCCCTACAAGACTTATTCAATAACTCCAATGACTTGATTTTTATTTGCAATATATCAGGGCAATTCCTATTCGCCAACAGGACTTTTATGCAAAAAATAGGCTATGAAGCCTCTGAGCTACAGCTCCTGAATGTCCGACAACTCCTCCACCCACAAAGTAAATACCTTGCCTACCGCGATGTGATAGAGAGCATAAAACATCAAGGAAACATAAAATTTGAAACAAGCCTCATGACCAAGCAGGGCAAAAGATTGTACCTCGAAGGAAGTGTAAACTGTAGGCTCGAAAACGGAAAACCTGTAGCAGTGCGTGGGATATTGTATGACACTACAGATAAAATCCGTGCCGAAAAAGCCCAAACGCTTTATTACAGCATCGCCAATCTTGCCGTAAAAAGCAAGGACTTGCAAGAGCTATACAAAGGCATACACGAAGAACTGGGCAAGGTCATAGAAGTCAATAATTTTTATATCAAACTCTATAGCGACAGCAGAAAAGAAATTCTTTTTCCTTATTATGTAGATGAAGAACGTACACATTCGCCTCGCCTGCCCAAGCGACCGCTCGGCAAAGGACTTACAGACTTTGTGATGCAGTCCCAAAAATCTGCCTTTTATTACGAAGAAGATATATTGAATCTTACAGTTTTTGACCAAATAGAAATGTGGGGCAAAATCCCCAAAGTCTGGATTGGCGTACCGCTTTGGTACGAAAACGAAGTCATGGGGCTTATCTCTGTCAAGTCTTACCACAACAAAAATACTTATACCCGCGCTGACCTCGAGTTGCTGGACTTCATATCGGGGCAAATCGCGCTCGCTATCAGCCGAAAACGCGCCGAACTCGCAGTAGCCGCAAGCGAAAAAAAATTCAGGAATATTTTTGAATCCTTCCAAGATATTTATTACCACGCAGATTTGCAGGGCAAAATCATGCTCATAAGTCCCTCCATAGAAGAAGTTACGGGCTATACGCCCGAAGAAATGATAGGCAGAAATCTATCGGACTTCACAACAGGAGGCGAAGACTTGCAAGACTTTTTGCAGGATATTTTTGCACAAACCAAAATAAAAAATTACGAAACAGGTTTGCGCACCAAGTCGGGGCGCATCTTGCAGTCTATCTCCAATATCAAATTGGCGTATGACGAAGAAGCACAGCCCATAGGACTCGAGGGCGTAGTCCGCGACATCACAGAGCTAAAACGCGCCAATGAAGAAACCCTCAAAGCAAAAGAGCTGGCAGAACAATCGCTCAAGGTAAAGGAAAGTTTTTTGGCAAACATGAGCCACGAAATCCGAACCCCTATGAATGGCGTGATAGGCATGGTCGACCTCATGCTTACCACAACCCTGAATGACGAGCAAGCCTCCTATATGCAAACCGTCAAAAAATCTTCTGAAACACTCATGGATATTCTCAACCATATCCTCGACCTCTCGAAGATTGAGGCAGGCAAGATGAAACTCCGCAAGCGCATCATGGACTTTTACCAAGCCATAGACAAAGTGAGGCTACTATTCATGCAACAAGCCGAAGTCCGCCAGAACAAAATCTCGATTGAAATAGCCGACAACGTTCCCCAATTCCTGATGGCAGACGAAACGCGCCTGCTCCAAATCATGGCAAACCTTACCTCCAATGCCATCAAATTCACACAACAAGGACAGATAACCCTCCGCGCTTCAGTCGTAGAGAGGCAGGCAAGGAATTATTTGCTGAAGGTAGAAGTTCAAGATACAGGCATAGGCATTGCCAAAAAAGACATCAAATTGCTTTTTGAACTTTTTAGTCAAGTCGATAACTCTTTTGCCAAAGCCCATAGCGGGACAGGACTTGGATTGGCTATCTCCAAAGAACTTGCCAAACTGATGGGCGGAGAAATCCATGTCGCTTCTACCCCCCAAAAAGGCAGTAGCTTTTGGTTTACTTTCAAGGCAAATGCCACTACCCAAAAAGAGCAGGCAAGTAAAAATACCCTCCCAGACTCGTGGGAAAGGGACTGGACAAACTTGGCTGCAGACAAACCTTATATACTTATCACAGACGACAATGAAATCAACCAAAAGGTAGCCTCCGAAATATTGAAAAAAGTAGGTTGTGAGATTGATTTGGCTGATTCAGGGAAAGCCTGTATTGAGAAAGTCAAGCAGGCACACGCCCTCGCGCGTCCATACCACTTGATACTCATGGATATTCAGATGCCTGACCTCGATGGCATAGCGACTACCCAACTACTGAAAGAATTGCCCTTCGACTTGCCTCCCATTATCGCCATGACTGCCTACGCTATGCGCCAAGACCGCAAAAAGTTTCTCAGCAAAGGACTTGATGACTACATAGCCAAGCCTGTAAAAGCGCAGGAGTTGGTAGGCAAGGTGCGTGAATATGTAAAAAATACTCAAGCCCTCGAAGCCCCTGCAAACGCATTTTCTAACCATCTCCCCTTTGAGGTTGGGGGCTTTGACAACGAAAAGATTGCCCAACTTGCGCGGTACGGAGGCAAGGAGCTTGTGCGTGAGAGCTGGGAGGAGTTCGTGGCAGAAGCCCAACAATTCCTAAAAACTATCGCCCATGCCCTTGCCTCCCAAAACTACCAAGAGATAACCGCACCCTTGCATACCTTGAAAGGCAATGCAGGCACACTCGGCATACAAAAAGTATATGAAAACGCCCTTACTCTTGAGCGACTCCTGCACCAAAAAGACACCCAACTTGCCTACCCATTCAGCGCGTTGCAGGCAAGTTTTTCAGAATTTCAGGCGGTTTACGATAGCTATTTAGAAAAATTAGCGTAACTTTGTACAAAGTTTACACAAATACAAACAACTTTATGATGAAGGAATGTTATAGTGATAAGTGGGTAACGTTTTATTTAGATTTGGAGAAAGAGGTCTTTAAGGTCGTCTGGCATGATGATGGTACGCTCGTGGCTTCTCAATACAAAGAACACCTATTACACGCAAAAACCATTGTATTAGCCCATCGCCCCACCAAAAACCTAAGTGATGCGCGTACTTTCAGGCTGGCTATCTCACCTGAGCTACAGACGTGGATTGCCGAGAACATATTTCAAAAAAAAGGCGAAGAAATCATCAAACAATACGCTTTTGTGATACCACAAAGTATATTTGCACAAATATCCGTAGAGCAAATGATGGAAGAAAGCGACCGCGAGGACTTTACGCGCTATTTTGACAATATGCAAGATGCCGAAAAATGGCTGAATATATAGTTTTTTTGTGAGGGATTGCCGTATTTTTTTGAAATACCAATAATCGAAAAAAGGGTGTCCAAGAGATGAGTCTTGCCTATTTTGTGTTTTTAAAAAAGTTGCTTACCTTTGTGTAATTATTTGCCAATTTTTAGCAATATGCAAAACGAAATTTTTATACAGTCTATAGACATCAAGCAGGTAAGGCACTTACGCAATGTCCACATTCCTATCGCAGAAAATGAACGGAAGCATCTTATACTTACAGGTAAGAATGGAAGTGGGAAGACTTCGGTATTGGAAAGTATAAAAAATACGTTGGCATCACAATTTTTTTCTAAAATATATGGGGACAAACATATTAGTCATGGATTGTTGTCTTTAGGGGTAAAAAACTCACGTTTGTTAAGCCCATTATTTGCAACTCTTTTTGTTAATTTCCCTGCTAAAAGAACATTACATTTTGATATTCCTAAAGGCATTCAAAAAATTGATACAAAAAAAGAATATAACCCAAATGAAAATACCAATACAGTTTTCCTCCAATACTTAGTAAATCTCAAAGCACAGCGTTCTTTTGCGAGAGATGACAACAAAATGGACATGGTGCAAAAAATAGATGCGTGGTTTGTGATGTTTGAAGCAAGTTTGCAGGAGATTTTTGAAGATAAGACCTTGAAATTGGAGTTTGATAACCAAAATTTTA
>JAAFJK010000442.1 GCA_013298105.1 Cytophagales bacterium | reverse complement strand
TATTGTGTTATAATCCAGCTAATAGCAATCCAGAAATAGTCGCCTACAAACAAAATGCCTCAAAGTTTGCCTATCATTCAGCCTATATTGGGATAAATAATGACATAGTTTTGGAAACTATACGTACCAGATAGTATCATAGCCGCTACCGCTATAATTTATGAATTTACATTACTTTCTGACAATGACAGTGATTTTCAAAAAATAGCGCCTTTGGGCTTAATAGACTTCTTGCGAAAGTGCTATTTTTGATACCTCAACCCTGCCCTTCTCCAAATATAGAAGGGTTAAAAATACTTTCGCAAGAAGTCTAATCTACGAAAGTCCTGAAACTTGGTGCTAATCACTGATTTAAGTACGCCAAACACCCAACCGCTTGAGGTGGTCTTTGCCTGTCTGGGCAGGCAAGGGCAGGGAAGGCAAATCTACAGCTTGGTAGGCAAGGTGCGCATCAAAAGATTTTTCCTTTAAAAAATCTTTTGATGCCTCTTTAATTTCCTGATACGCTACGATATTGTCATTAGACAAAATCACTTGCAAGGGCGCGTTTTGTGTGGGCGCATTGCAGGGGCAAGGGCAGGCAGGAGGGCATTTTTTTTGTTGCTTCGGCTTGGGTAGGCAAGGTTTGGATTTGCAACAAACTTTTTTAGCCTTTGGCTTTGGTTGGTAGGCAAGGGAGTTATCTATCCAAAACGCCATGACAAACAAGTACAGCACAAAAACGCCATACAAGCACGCACGCAAAGAAGGAGTAGTAACTTTTTTCATGTCAGCAAAATTAGCTTATATACTACAAAAAACATAGGATTTTAGCGTGTTTAACAAAAATTTAGCAACCATAGTTTTGTCCTTGCCTGCCTGCAGTTTTTATTTTCAATATTTTGTAGTATTTTTGCGTTATAGTTCTTTGACAAAAACTGTCAAACAACCCACATTATGTAATAGGAATTAAATAAATGATATTTTTTATTTTTACAATATATTGATAATCAGTGCTTTAATTTCGTACTTCGTACCTCTTATTTCAAACCTCTTACCATGTCAAGGTCAAAGGAAATAAAAATCGGCATACTTGCCATAGTATCCAGTGTGCTACTTTATACAGGCTTCAATTTTTTGAAAGGCTCAGATTTCTTTTCTCAAATTAAGCAATATTATGTTTATTTGGATAATGTAAATGGACTTACCATATCCAATCCTGTCATGCTCAATGGACTTGCTGTGGGTAGAGTAAGCGATATAGTCGTGTTGCAAAACGACCAGCACCGCATGAAAGTAGCCCTCCAAATCCGTAGCGACCTCGCCTTGGGCAAGGGTACGCAGGCAATATTGGGCGACAACGGACTGCTGGGTGGCAAGATGATAGAGCTCAAAATAACGGCTGAAAAGCCTTTGATAGAAAATGGTGGTACGCTCGTAGGCAAGCTACAAGAAGGTATGATGGCAAGTATTACCAAAAAAGCTGACCCC
This sequence comes from Cytophagales bacterium, assembly GCA_013298105.1. Classification (GTDB taxonomy): domain Bacteria; phylum Bacteroidota; class Bacteroidia; order Cytophagales; family Microscillaceae; genus RDXI01. The sequence continues at coordinate 17,905 of JAAFJK010000442.1, read as the reverse complement.
ATTATTGCCCAAACTGACTCGCTCATGCGCACTGTAAGGCATACGCTGAAGGGCTTAGATGGTATGCAAGACGACCTCAAAGTCATCTTAAGCAATATCAAACAGATGACTGGTTCGCTGAATAACACTTTGCAAAAAGGCGACATAGACCGCCTACTTGCCAATGCCAACCAAGCCTCTCAAAACCTTACCCAACTTCTCAAAGACCTGCAACCAATCCCCAATAAAGTGAGTATCATAGCCGACAAATTCACGAAGCTCGACCTCGACCAGACCATGAAGCAAGCCCAAGAAGCTATGACCAAAATGAACGGACTTATGAGCGACCTCCAACAAGGAAAAGGCTCTATAGGCGCACTCCTCAAAACAGATTCACTCCACAAAAGTATCGTAAAACTTACTCAAGACCTCGACAAAGTAGTGATAGACCTCCGCGAAAATCCTAAAAAATACATCGACTTAAATGTCATTGAGCGCAAAAAGAAGTAAAAAAGCCCTGCAAAGGGCTTTTTTTTTTGTGTTTGTTATCTCATTCAGAAGTGCCTAGTGGTCAGTCTTAGTTAAATGTTCGTTTTTTTTCGGTTGGCAATCCGCTTGCGGTTGTCAATCCGAAAAAAAGACAGCGAACAAATAAGAAAGACTGACCACTAGTTTACAAAAATGGTAACTATTTAGCCCCTTGCCCAAAGGGGAGAGTTCTCACATTTTCCGAGTTTTAGTAGGCAAGTTTGTGCTGAATTTTACGGAAAAACTCCCCTTTGGGGGCGGGGGCTAAATAGTTACAAATAATTTATTTCTGTTATATTTTGAGTGAAAAGTATGAAAAAAAAGACTACCCTTTTTGGATAGCCTCTTTGCTTTCTATTACTGTATCACAATTCGTTTTGTAATTTTTCCTTGTTTAGTTTCCGCACAGAGTAGATATATTCCTTTTGGCAATGCACTTAAGTCAAGTCTAAGATTTTCTTGTGGGGCATTTAAGGTTATCAAATGAACTTGCCTACCTTGTAGATTCAGTATTTTGATTTTCAAATCTGTACTAAATTCGCCCAGACGTATTTGGAAAATACCTGTAGAGCTTGGATTCGGATATACTTCTAAGGCTATCTGGTATGATGAGTTAAGCGCGTTTGGCTCGGTAATCTCGCCTTCTAAGGCAATTTGTTGCGTTTCTGAGCCTGTAACACTGATACTCAACAGGGCTTTTTTGATGCCTTTAGGCAAGCCTGCTTTCATGCGTACATATAGTATTTTATTGGTTATCAACCCGTTAGTAGGTACAATGCTCAGGCTATTTTCCCACGTTTGGTTATTGGCTGAAATTTCCCAATCATTTGTTGAAACAACTGCCTGAAGGTTGCTCGTAAAAACGCCTCCATTCACTGTAAAACTTTGCGCTTCTGAAGATGAACTGCTAAAGCCATAGCTTTGAAAATTGCCCAAAGCATTTGTGGAAATCACAATCGCGGGTAAGGTATTTACTAAGCCTGTCAAGCTCACATTTTGAGGGTTAGAACCTTCTGTACTGACAGTTAATATCGCTGTTTTTATGCCTACATTCAAGCCTGATTTCAAACGCACATACATAGTTTTGCTGTTGCTTGTCCAAGAGGCAGGTGCGAATGTGAGTGTATTTGCCCAATTTTGATTGTTAGTGGACATTTCCCACTCATTCGAATTGATACTTACCTGCACATCTCTGATGAAGCCAACGCCACTTACCACAAAGTTTTTGGAGGAGGAAGGAAAGTTTGTATTCGTAACAAAACCAGCTAAATTTCCTGTAGAAAGTATCGGAAAGGCATTTACGCCTCCGCTTAATGTAACAGTTTTGTTGGCAAAACCTGTAGTAGTCAGCGTAACAAGTCCAGATTTATTGCCTGCCTGCATGTTGCCTTTCAGACGTATATATATTGTCTGATTGGCTATAGCACCATTGGTAGGCAGTATAGAGAGTGAGGAAGCCCAAGCGGTATTATCTGTAGAAAGTTCCCAATCTGATTGTGATAAACTCAAGCCTACATTGGAGGTAAGACCAGTTCCATTTATCGTAAAGCTCTGATTTGCAGAGGGTTGAGAAGTATTTGTAAAAAAGCCGCTCAGTTCATTGGTGGAAGGGGCTATGCCACCTTGGGCAGTTACTGTGCCTGTCAAGGCGACAGTTTGATTAGTAGTTCCTCCGTTTGTTACTATAATCTGTGCTATTTTATTGCCCACAGTAAGTCCACTTTTCAAGCGAATATAGACAGTCTGATTGATGGCACCTGAAGCTGGAGTAAGCGAAAGTGAATTTACCCAATTTGTATCATCAGTAGAAATTTCCCAGTCGGATTGTGATAGGCTCAAGCCTACATTGGAGGGAAGATTGATAGCATTTACCACAAAGTTTTGGCTTGTGGAAGGCAAGAAAGAGGTGGTAATAAATCCTGTTAGACTTTCCTCAGAAAGCATAATGCCATTTAAGTTTTCACCTATTATTTTAGCAAAACTTACCCGTTTTCTCCCATGTGTCCCTGTAAAATTACCAAAAATGTACATATCGTTGCCATCAATAACACCCATTGCGTACCAACAAAATGCAGGAGCGTTCTCTTTCATTTCCAAATTTATGTTTCCTGTTGCCAAGCTTACCCTAAAAATTTTATTTTCATAACTTTGTGCTATATAAAGGCTTTGATTTGATGACCAAACACTTCTTATGTTATTCAGCCCTATTGACAGTTGCCAACTTACGTCAGCATTTCCTGTGAATAGGTCTAATTTAGCCATATTTTGTATGTTTTGTCCACCTATATTCTGAAATTCTCCGCCCACATACAAGCTATTGTTACTCAACGTCATAGAAGTTACATAGCCATTGTTTGTGTTAGGATTCCATAAGGAATTAGCTTGTCCATCAGCATTCAACTTGGCTATTCTATTTCTTTGTGCGCCACCAATATTACTGAATTTGCCTAAAACAAACAAATCGCTATTTGACAAAATAAGATTCCCCACAGAATCATTTGGACTGAGATTGGGATTCCAAGAAGTATCTAATCCGCCAGTGCCTAAATTTAGTTTGGCAATGTGGTTTTGAGCAGTGTTACCTATCTTATCAAATATTCCTCCTACATACAAATTTTGAGTATCAGAAGCTAATGCAGATACATAACCTGCTGAATTATTACGAGTAATATTTGGATTCCAAGTAGCATCAATCTCACCTGCACCTATGGTGCTTACTTTTGCAATACTGTTGCGTGATACGCTTCCAACAGAAACAAATTTCCCTCCTACATACAAACTGCCATTTGCGATAGACAAAGCTATAACTGTTCCATTTACTTCAGGATTCCATGTAATATCAAGGCTGTTATTACTTTTCAAGAAACGCGCTAAATTAGTACGTTTTGTGCCACCTATCACAGCAAAGTCTCCACTCACATAAACATTGTTATTTTGAAAAAAAGTTGACCTTGTTAAATACCCCGCACAAATCTTTGTAGGTATTCGTATTTTCCAATTAGTATCTAATGCTCCTGAATTTGTATTTGCTTTATGGATGGTATGATTACCTCCCCAATCGTTTTGAATTGTCATCACATATAATTCGTTGTTATATACTGCACAATCCAAAACCTTGAGATTCGCAAAATTATTTGTCCAACCTGCGCTTATACTTCCTATTCCTGTAGTACTGATTTTTGCAAAATTGTTGGCACTTTGTCCATTCAATTCGGTAAAATATCCTAAGACATACAAATTATCTCCCTCTGCTAATCTTACACTTACAGCATTATTAGGATTAGGGTTCCAAGTGGCATCAACTTGTCCAGTGTTGGCATCTACTTTAGCGAGATTTTTAATGTTTTGTCCGCCTATAGTAGTAAATTGCCCACTCAAAAATAAATTTGTACCTGAAAGCACCATGCTACCTATCGATTGATTGGGGTTAGGCTTCCAAGCAGTATCAACCGCACCCGTACTTGTAGTCGATATTTTTGCAACATTATATATATTTTGAGTATTAAAGAGTTCTATATTATGCGAAATAATCAAACTTGTTCCATACAATAACATATCGCCTATGCTACCATAACTGTTACTAGCATTGTTAGGATTAGGATTCCAAATGGAATCAACTTGTCCTGTTATTTTACTTAATTTAGCAATACCACGTCTTTCCAAGCCTCCAATCTGCGAGAACCCCCCACAAACAAATATATCATTGCCAACAAAAATCATTTTTTTGATGCCATTGATACCATTTAGATTTGTATTCCAGTTAGCATCGACTTGCCCTGTGGCTACGCTGATTTTGGCAAAGCCATTTCTTGGAAGCCCACCTATTTGAACAAAATAACCTGTTACAAACATATCTGTACCATTGATAACAATTTTATCTATATGGGGGTAACTTGTAGGATAATCTTGCACATTGAGATTTACATTTGGATTCCAATTCATATCCAAAGTTTTGTCAGGCAAGATATGTGCTAAGCTATTACGTGTGAAACCACCTACTTGAGTAAAATTACCACCAATAAACCAGCCACCATTACCATCACCCACACAAGCGTGTACCTTTCCATTCACGGCAGGTAAGTTAAGCATCTGTTGGGTAGCAAGGTCAAAGGCTTCGCCTTGTGTTACATTGCCTCCTATAGTTTCAAAATTGCCTCCTACATAAGTATAGTTGGCATCATGCGCTACAGCATTGACAAATCCCCCCACAGGCAAGGTGTTATCAAAAGTTTGCGCAAAAGTAGGAAAACTCATTCCCAATAAGCATACAACAAGGATGATATGTAGTTTCATAAAGTTATTTTTTCGTTTCATACTCTCTATACAGTTCTCAAAAGGAAAAGGTCACCTCAAGAAGGATTATTTTTTTTTGTACATACACCCAACCCAAAGCCATCAAAGCGTATGGCTGTAGTTCTCCAATTCTTCTGCCACCAAATCACAAGTTTCAGCAGAAATTCCATAATCGCCTTGTAGCTGTACGCGGTCTAAATTGAAAGTAGCTATAAAGCCCTGAAAACTTCCAAAAAGTTCGAGGCTATGCTTGAATTTTTCCATAGCAAAATAGTTTTCGCCTTTTACCAAATGCACACTGCCCAAATGCAGAAGCGCGTATTTATCATCATCTCCCTGCAAGAAAAAGTCCGCCTCATCAAGCTCATATTGCACGAAGTAGCAATACCCTAATTGGTACTTGTTCCAAGTATCACTTGAATCAAATTCATAGACTTTTTTATGATGAATGGTAGCCTCTTTGTGCCTATTCATGCGCTGTAAAGTATAGCCCATATTGCCCAAGTTCCACGTATCATTAGGCAACATCTTATCAACTACCTGAAAAAACTTGAGTGCTTTTTCATAATTTCCAAGTTGTTGGTTGCAGTAGCCTACATTTTTGACATTCCAAATGTCTGTTGTCTTCCTCATGTACGCGCTGATGATAGGTAAGTGCCTCTTGATAGTTGACGGCTGATTTTTGATAACAATAGCCTCCATTTTTATGCCGTTGTTGGTATCTCGAAAAATTGAGCGTGTTTTTATTTTTTAGAAGTGCTTACCTCCCCATATATATCATCAGTATCTGCACATCTGAGGCAGATACGCCACTGATGCGGGTAGCTTGTCCGATAGTTTCGGGACGGATTTTTTTCATTTTTTGCAGACCTTCACTTGAGAGTGCTTTTACTTTCTCATAGTCAAAATTGGCAGGAATACGCGCATCTTCAAGCTCCAAAAGTTTTTCTGCCATGCGTTGCTCTTTGTCTATGTATGTTTCGTATTTGATGAATATTTCGGCTTGTTCTTGGGCTTCGGGTGTATAGTTTTGGAGCATATTTGCTATAGACTCGTGCATGGTGCTTAGGCAGGCAAGGTCAATTTCAGGTCTTTTCAAGAGCGTGCCAATGGATATTTTTTCTCTGATTTGGGCTGAATTGATGTCTGCAAGGGCAGGATTGATTTCTTCGGGTTTCACTTTGAGGTGGGCGATTTCGCGTATCAATGCCTCGCTACTTGCCTGCTTTGCCTGCATCTTGTCGTACCTATCCTTGCCTGCCAAGCCGATACTGTAGCCAAGCGGCGTGAGGCGAATGTCGGCATTGTCTTGGCGCAAAATAATGCGGTATTCTGCCCTTGACGTGAACATACGATAAGGCTCATCTGTGCCTTTATTCACGAGGTCATCTATCAAAACACCAATGTACGCATCAGAGCGTTTCAGGATAAGCGGTTCTTTTTCTTGCACCTTTAGGCAAGCATTGATGCCTGCCATCAGTCCTTGACAAGCCGCTTCTTCGTAGCCTGTGGTGCCGTTTATTTGCCCTGCAAAGTACAGATTTTCAATAAGTTGTGTTTCGAGGGTAAGTTTCAATTGGTCAGGCGGGAAATAGTCATATTCTATAGCATAACCAGGACGAAACATTTTGGCATTTTCCAGCCCCTCGATGGATTGCAAAGCCTTGAACTGCACATCATCAGGCAAAGACGTAGAAAAGCCATTGATATACACCTCTACAGTGTCCCAGCCTTCGGGTTCTATGAATATTTGATGTCTGTCGCGGTCTGCAAAACGGTTGATTTTGTCCTCTATCGAAGGGCAATAGCGAGGTCCCAAGCCCTGAATGCGCCCTTGAAACATGGGCGATTTTTCGAAGCCTGTTTTGAGGATTTCGTGGACTTTTTCATTTGTATATGTGATGAAGCAACTGCGTTGTTTGGTAAGCGCGGGCGTGTCCATGTAGCTGAACTTAGAGGGATTTTCATCTCCAAATTGTTCTTCTATGATGCTATAGTTGATGGTTCGTCCATCGATGCGCGGAGGCGTGCCTGTTTTCATGCGTCCTGCCTCAAATCCATGCGTTACGAGCTGTTCTGTGATGCCATGCGAGCCTTTTTCGCCTATGCGCCCACCGCCAAATTGTTTTTCGCCTATGTGGATAATGCCATTCATGAAAGTACCGCTTGTCAGCACGACAGATTTGCCTCTGATTTCCTGCCCCATACCTGTTTTCACGCCCACTGCCTTGCCTGCCTCTATGAGCATACCAACTACCATATCTTGCCAAAAATCAATATTCGGATTTCGCTCAAGCGTCAAACGCCATTCTTCTGCGAATCTTGCGCGGTCGCTTTGACAACGTGGACTCCACATTGCCGCGCCTTTCGAGCGGTTGAGCATTCGAAATTGTATCATGGTTTTGTCGCTTACTATGCCCGACATACCACCCAGTGCGTCTATTTCGCGGACTATCTGCCCTTTGGCTACGCCCCCCATAGCAGGGTTGCAAGACATCTGACCTACTTTGGTCATGTCCATAGTAAAGAGTAAAACTTTCGCACCCATTTGTGCGGCGGCGTGTGCGGCTTCACAGCCCGCGTGTCCCGCACCCACCACTAAAACATCATATTCAGGAAACATGGCGCAAAGATAGTTATTTTTTTCGGTTATTCGAAAGTTATTGCGGATGCAAAACTGTAGCACAGGCTTCCAGCCTGTTTATAACTTGAAAACGACAGGCGAGAAGCCTGTGCTACAGCCTGTTCCGTAATAACTTTCTAAGTGCCTTTTTTTCTTTTTGTATGTTGTCCATACTCGAAGACCTTGACAATCGTGCAAAAAGAAATAAAGTAATGTGTTGGTAAGGTTTCAAAAATAAGGTTCTTCAAAAATTATTGCGGAGGCAAAACTGTAGCACAGGCTTCCAGCCTGTTTATGACTTGAAAACGACAGGCTGGAAGCCTGTGCTACAGCCTATTCCGTAATAACTTTTTAAGTGCCTTTTTTTATTTTTGTATGTTGTCCATACTCGAAGACCTTGACAATCGTACAAAAAGAAAAAATGTGCTATTGGTTAATCTTTATTATCTGTTCGTTTTTTTTCGCGGTCTTTTTTTCGGATTGACAACCGAAAAAAAAGTATAGGGCTACCTCAATCTTTCGGGATTTTTTGCATGAATTTATGCACCTCACGCATATATTTTTCTTTGGCATCAAGCCAACCATAATGCGCACAATTAGCCAACATCACAAGGCGAGAATTGGAAAATACTTTGTGGGCAGTTTGGGCTATTTCGGGGGCAATCACATCTTGCCTGCCCTGCAAAATAAGCACAGGTTTTTGGAAAGATTGCAAGGCTTTTTTGGTGTCGTAGTTGATTTTGGTTAAATCTTGAAAAACAATGCCATTCACATTCATGTCTATTTGCATGAGTCTTGCGGCAATGGTAGGCAAGAATTTTTTGTCTATGATATAAGCCGAAGCCAAAAAATAAGCACGTTTTTGGCGCGTATGCAAGGTGGTATCGCCTTGATTAAGTCTTTGGCTGTAAAAATTCAGAGAGTCGCGCTCTATAGGTGTGAGGTTTTGCTGAATACGCGCTTGTATGTATTTTGTAAACTCCAAATCTAAGCCCCCCGAAGCCGAATAAATAAGTCCTTTGACGTATTGGGGATATTTGGCAGTATAATACGAGGAGAGGATTCCACCAAAAGACTGCCCCATGATAGTCCATGCTTTGATGCCAAGATGTTTGCGGAGAGCCTCCATGTCTTCGCGCATCAAATCCATCGTGATGGTTTGGGTGTTCAGGGCAGGCAAGGTCGACTTGCCTACCCCGCGCTGGTCGAATATGATTGCCTGATACTTTTCGCCCATCATACCACCGATTTGTGCAAAACCTTCGCTATTTCCGCCAGGTCCGCCATTGATGATAAGCAAGGGTTCGCCTTTCCCAAAAATACGGTAATAAATGCGCACACCGTCTGCAGGCGCATAGCCCTCTGTTTGGGCGTAGGCAGGCAAGGTAAAGATTGCCCAACAGAAAAGGATTATAATTTTTTGCATACAGAATTAGATGCAAAATCTGTATGATTATTACAAAAATAGTCCTCCAAAAACACCTTGCCTGCCGTTATCTCCTCTGAAGTCAGGGCAGGAAAGTTCGCAATTCTGTATGTATTTTCTTTCCATTTGTCATAGCCATTCCCAAAAATGAGGTTATTTTCGAGGGCGCGTTGTTTCAAGGCACTTATTTTTTCGGGCGTACTTTCGAGGCATAGTACGGTGCTTGAGCGCGTATCGGGGCAGGCAAGGGGCTTACAATCAGGTATATTTTCAAAAAAACTGTACCAATCTTTTGCCCTTTCGTGTGTTTGGGCATCTATGGTGTCTATGTGTGGGACTTGTTGCATGACTTTATTCAGCAGATAAATTCCCAGCACATTGGGCGTATATGGCGTTTGAAATTTTTGGATATTGTCCAAAATATTCGTGAGGCTATTGTAGTGGCTTCTTTCGCCTATCTCGTAGGCAAGGGCGACTGCACGCGGAGAGAGTATCCCTATCGCCAAACCTGCAGGCAAGCCCAAACACTTTTGGACAGAGGCAAACCAAATATCGCCCTTACTTATAGGCAAGCGCACACCTCCCAAGCACGAAGTAACATCAAGTGCCGAGAGCGCGTGGGTAGGCAAGAGCTTTTCGAGGATTGGGTAGGCAAGGGCAGTACCATTGGAGGTTTCGGAAGGTGTAAGACAAACTACCTCCGCCTTGCCTGCCAAGTCAGGTATTTTTTCAAAAGCTTGGGGAGTGAGTTCGAGGTCTTTGTGGGCGTATTGGCTAAGTTTTTGGGTATATGAAGCCCATTTTTTGCCAAAAGCCCCCTGATAAGCATGGAGTACCTTCGCTTGCCTACGTAGGCAAGATTGGGCTATGATTTCCCAACATTCGGTAGCTGAACTGGCAAAAAACAGCGTATAATCGGCTGGAATATCCAACTTTTGCCTGCAAAGCTGGATAGTCTGTGCCACAAGTCGCATACAAGGCTCGCTTCTGTGATTCATGCTTAAGATGCCTTCGGCTATTGCCTCTTGCATATATGCCTCTATTTGTGGGTAAATCTTGGAAGGACCTGGATAAAAATTTATCATTTTACCTCAAAACGAAACATCTCCTTGCCTGCCAAAAAGCCTACCAAGGTATCGCCTATTTTTACAGCCGCTACGCCTGCAGGCGTACCTGTGAAGATTAAATCTCCTGCCTTCAGCGTAAAAAAGCGCGACAAATAACTCACAATAAAATCAAAATCATATATCATCAGTCCGCTATTGCCACGCTGACGCACTTCGCCATTGACTTCTAAATGAAAATCAAGGTTTTTCAAATCCGTAAATTCAGCTACAGGCAAAAACTTAGATACAGGTGCAGAACCATTGAAGGCTTTGGCGGTTTCCCAAGGCAGTCCTTTTTCTTTGGCGCGTTGCTGTATGTCGCGTGCCGTAAAATCTATGCCTAAGCCTATTTGGTCATAATATCGAGCGGCAAATTCGGGGGAGATATGTTTTCCTTCCTTGCCTACCCGCAATACGATTTCTATCTCGTGGTGTATATCGTGGCTGAAGTCAGGGTGATAAAAGGGTTCGTTGTTTTGGATAAGTGCTGTATCAGGTTTTAAGAAAACTACAGGCTCTGTCGGCTGTTCGTTTTGGAGTTCTTGGATATGCGCTACATAGTTGCGCCCGATGGCTAATATTTTCATACGCAATGATAACAGGTTATTTGTAATTGTGCAAATAGTTTTTGATATTTTTGAGCCATTATTTTGATAACGACTTTAAAGATTAGTAGCGTTTTTGTGTATGCTTTTAGCACGCGGATTTTGACGGATTTTCTATATTTCAGAGATTAAAAAATCCGTATTATCCGCGTGCCTCTTTCACAAGTAGTTTACAGCGTACTCAAAAACTGCATAGTATCCACCCCGTCCGCATAGTCCCAAAGCTCAGGTTGTTGGGCTTGTGCAAAATGCGTACTATTTTTGAACCACGCGTCTTTGGACACAATGACTTGCAACTTGCCTGCCACGCCCTCCAGTTCCACCTCAAGGTCTGCCACATTTTCATAAAATCCGCAGTACATCACGCCTGTAGGGGAGGCAAGTTCAGGACTTTCGCGCAAAATCATAAAATTATTGTCCAAATGTATGATGCTATTTATGAGATAGGCGGCACGCTGATATTCATAGTTATTGGCATATTTGGTATGTCCCAAAAAGTTGTCTTTGTAAGGCTCTATTGCCTGCCAAAAACGTATAAAATCATAATCTTTGGGTGCGTATATTTTGGCAATGCTCCTACAACCCAGCCCAAAATATTGCATCACATCTTCTGCCAGCATCTCAAAATCTTCTGCCGTTTCATTGCCTTTCAGTACCGCTACTGAAACCCTGTTTTTGCGAATGATGTGTGGTTTTTCTTTGAAATAATATTCAAAATAACGCGCTGTATTGTCGCTCCCTGTCGCTATATATGCCTCTGCCTCTTTCAGTTGTTCTACAAAATGCACCTTTTCAAGTATAGCAGGTGCGTAAACTACCAATGAATCCACGACAGCACGCATGAGTACCTCGTCCTCTTTGCTCAATTTCACGTAGGCGAGATGCCCTGCCAAAAGCACCGAAATCAAATCATGTAAACCCACCAACGGAATATTGCCCGCCATGACAAGTCCTACCTTTTTTGGCGCGGAGGCAGGCAAGGTATAGGGCGCGAGCCACTTCTCAAGGTTCATCTCTGTAAGTCCAAACGCCCAGCGCGTAAGCGCGAAATGGACATTATCGGGCGTGAACCATCTGTTTTTGAGGTAGGCAAGTTGCATGATTTCCTGCCATTTTGGGGTAGAGAGGTCTTGCAACTCTCTGCCAAGTGCCACGAGCGCATTTTGAATAGTCTTATCTGTCATAATGCGCAAATATCACAAATTTGTGTTATCTTTGCAAAAAAAAGTCATGAGTAATCTTTCTTTCATTACCCAAATCGTTTTATTTTTTGTGTATTGGCTTGTGCAGGTCTTGATAGCCAAAAACTTGGAATTATTTGAAGTAGCTTTTTGTTTTGTCTATGTGGGCTATTTACTTCAAATGCCCCTGCAAAGCGACAAGTCGCTACTGCTTGGGGTGGCGTTTGTATTGGGGATTTTGACAGATATAGTCTATGATACGCTGGGCATTCATGCCTTTTGTATGGTGCTTATAGCGTATTTGCGCCCACTTTTGATTACATTTTTAGCCCCTTCGGAGGAGATGTATGAGCTGAGTATCAGGGCTTTAGGACTTACTTGGTACTTACAATACGTCCTTATTTTGACTTTCATACACCACTTGGGACTTTTTTTGCTTCAGCAATTTGGCTTCAGTATGGTGCTTGACAGCCTTTTGAAGTCAGTAGCAAGCACGATATTCACTGCTTTTGCTATCATTTTGGTTCAATATACAGTTTATACACCCGCTTTGAGCAATGTTAGAAAATAGACGTTGGATTATTTTAGGTTTATTTTTATCATTCGGACTGATATTTTCAGTTCGATTATTCTTTTTGCAAGTCATAGCCAAAGGCTATAAAATAGCGGCAGAAGATAACTCCATCAAGCGGGTAGTCATCTATCCCGATAGAGGGCTTATCTATGACCGCAACGGCAAAGTATTGGTCATGAATGCGCCCATCTACGACCTTATGGTTACGCCCCGCAAAGCAAAACTGACTCTTGCAGAGAAAAAAGCGTTTTGTGAATTATTTGGACTTAGCCTTGAAGACTATGATAAACTGCTGGCAAAAATGCCCACCGAATCAGGTAACTTGCCTGTTCCTTTTATCAAGCAACTTTCTAAACAAGACTTTGCAAGGATTCAAGACAAATTGATTGAATTTCCCGGTTTTTTTATAGCCGCGCGTACCGTAAGGTCGTATCCACACAGGAGCATGGCGCACCTGCTTGGCTATACTGCCGAGATAAGCGAAACCGAACTAAAAAATAACCCCAGTAAATACTATAGCTTAGGCGATTATATAGGCAAGGCAGGATTAGAAGCCTTTTATGAACGTGAGCTACGCGGCAGGAAAGGCGTAAAAAATATATGGGTAGATTCGAAAGGTAAAGAAAAAGGCGCGTACCGCAATGGTGCTTACGACACGACTTCTATAGCAGGGCAAAATCTCTACACTTCGCTTGACTTTGAGCTACAGCAATTAGGCGAAAAACTGATGCAAAACAAAGCAGGCAGTGTGGTAGCCATCGAACCCAAAACAGGACAAATCCTCGCGCTCATTTCCTCGCCTTATTATGACCCCAATCTCCTGATAGGCAAGGACTTCAGTAAAAATTATGAAATCTTACGGCAAGACGAGCATAAAGCACTCCTGAACCGCGCCGTAACTTCGCATTACCCTCCAGGCTCTACTTTCAAAACCGTACAACTCCTGATAGGCAAACAAATGCAAGTCATAAATGACGAAAGTGTATTTTATTGCAATCACGCCCTTGTAAAATGTCATGGACACCCTTCAGGCAATCTCCATACTTCTATCCAATATTCTTGCAATCCCTATTATTGGAATGTGTATAGACGCATCATTTATCAAAACAAAATCGAGCAAATCAACGACAGCACCATCACAGTCGCCAAAGATGGCAAAATAGCTGATGGCTACAAAAAATGGTTTGAAGCACTTTCTGTCTTCAATATAGGGCGCAAAACTATGGTCGACATTGCGGCTGAAAAGGCAGGGCGCGTACCCAAAATAAGCCTTTACGACAACCGATATGGCGAAGGAAAATGGAATTTCTCGAATATTTATTCGCTGGGCATAGGGCAGGGCGAAATAGAAACTACCCCGCTTCAGTTGGCAAATATTGCCTGTATCATAGCGAATAGAGGCTACTACTACCCGCCCCATGTAGGCACAGGGGTAGGCAAGGGCAAAGACCGCAAAACAGACAAATTCTACAGCACACGCCAAGAAGTGCCTATCAATCCTGCGCATTATGATGTCCTCATCAATGGTATGCGTGATGCTTACAGAGGCGGTACAGTAGGTCCGCAAGCCATTATCCACGACCTCGATATATGTGGCAAAACAGGCACTGCGCAAAACCCGCGCGGGCAAGACCACTCGGTTTTTATCTGTTTCGCGCCTCGTGAGAATCCCCAAATAGCCGTAGCGGTCTATGTAGAAAATGCAGGTTTTGGCGGAGATGTAGCCGCGCCTGTAGCTATCCTGATGATTGAAAAATACCTGAAAGGCAAAGTGTCTAAAGATTGGCTCGAGAAAATGATAACCGAAAAACAACTTATCGTTACTAAAATACCGCAAATTGTTTCGCCTCATTTATTCCAAAAAGATACTTTGAAATAGGCATTGCGATACACGCTCTATTTTAGTACCTCTATGAGTATGGGCAATGCGTTTCTTTGGGTATCTTTCAGCTTGAGCGTACTTTGCGCCTCTATGCTTTTGTTTTGGAGTGGGCTAACAGTAATTTGAAATTTGTCAAATATTTTTGCGAGCTTTTCGGTGGTCTGGGCAGGCAAGGTATTGAGTTCTGTCCCGCCTATTTTTTGTTCAAATAATGCGATAGATTGGGGATTGAGTTTGGTTTTCCCTGCCAAAATAGCATCTTTTACAGCCAACGAGGGCGTGAGATAAAGCGTTTTGTCCTTGCCTACGATATACCACTTGCCATAATCGTCTGACTTCAAGACCGTATAACCTTCTTTTTTCTTAATTTTCAAAAACATTCCAAAGCCCTCAATAAATTCCAACATCTTTGGGGCATCTTTTGTGCCTATGCAGACCACCAAATCCTGCTCGGTTGGCTCTGTACCAAGTTCCATTTTGTCCCACGCCAAGACTACATCGCCCGTATAACTTGCCAAAAGCTCGTTCCAAGAACTGCCCGAAAAACTCAAAAAACTTTTGAAAGCCGAAAGCAAAGCAGGATTACCCAAGACATCTTCAATCGCGGTAAGGTTCAGGCTAAAGCCTGTAAGAATGGCAGGCTTCTCAAAAGGAATATTTCGGATAAGTTCGGTATCTATGGCGGGTTTTAGGAGTTTCGTACAAGTTTCGAGGGCTTTATCGCCAAAAGTAGCCTTAAAAACCGACTTTATTTCGCCTTGCTCAAAGTTGGTATAAAAAGTAGCTTCTTCGCACAGCAGTTGGGTAGGCAAGGTGATTTTTACGTTGGGTATTTGTTTGAGTAAATCTGTAGAAAGTGTTTGCGCATTTACCCAACCGATGGCATCAGCTTCTTGTTGGAGAATTTGTTGAAAGGCGGAATTTTTCTTTTCGAGCGTTTTCTTGGGGTTGGTTTCAGCAATATTTTGGGCAGTTTTTAGGATTTTCTTTTCATCAAAAGTAGGTGCAATCACAAAAAAAGCAGTATTTTTTTGCCACATGATAAGCGTACCTGCGTTCAGATGTGCATATTCCCACGTTTTATTGCGTTTGAAGTCTATGTCAGGATATTCTTTTTTGAGTATTTTCTCAAAGGCTTTAGAGTCTTTCAGCGAAAAAGAAAGTGCCAGATATTCTTTGCCAAAGAGATAGATGTTTTTTTGATAGTCTAAGCCACTTTGGAGTATTTTGCCTATCAGGTCGTTTTGTGAAGGCTCACTTGTGAGATTTTGCAAAAACTGTGTACTGAAGATGTCTTTCCACTCGACAGCCTTGCTACTTACGCGCTTCATATCCACGACCATAGCAAAGTTCACATTGGCTGGTATGTGTATAGCAGGCTCTTTTTTAGCCTTACAATGTGCAAGCAAAAGGCAGGCAAGGGCAAAAGTACAAAGACGAAAAGATAAAAAATGCATGAGCAGATAAAAAGTGCAACAAAGTTACTATTTTTTTTCTAAATACAGGCATTTTTTGTATATTTGTGCAAAAAAACAAAATATGCAAACCTTTTACGATATTATTTTTCCGCTAAAAAACGGGCAGGCAAGTGCCGTAGAATCATTGATAGTGGTTTGCAAGGGCGAACCCGAATTTGCGCAACTGCCTCAGTTCACAAATCTCAAAAGCCTCACCATAACACTGCAAAAGCCCTTGCCTGCCCCCGAAAAGCTGAAAGAGCTAAAACATTTGACTTATTTACATTTTACAGAAAACACGCCTGACTTTGGGTACATTGCCGAGATTCGAACGCTTAAACAATTAAAGTTTGCGCATATCCACCACGCGAATTTCAACATTGATGAATCGCTGAAAAAATTAGGGCATTTAAACTATTTGGGCATACCGCATAGCACCATCACGTCCTTGCCTGCCGAAGTAGGCAAGTTGGAAATGCTCAAGGAATTAGAACTTTGTCATTGTGCGCCTTTATATACCTTGCCTGCCGAAATGGGTAATTTGAAACGCCTTGAGGCATTGTACCTTGCGGGAAGTGGCATCAAAGCATTGCCTGATGCGGTTTGGGAACTCCCCGCACTTCAAAAAATAGACCTTACGGATTGTGATAAATTCAAAGAATTGCCTGAAGCATTTTTGAATTTTAAAGGACAGACGCTTTTGGACAGAACAGGCTTACAACAAACTTTGTCTGAGAAGAAATTTAAGGCTATCCCCCACGCACTCAATCTCCTAAAAAACCGCGTGTTTTTCAATCTGTATTTTGAGTATTACGACCGCTTGAAAGTGCCTGAAGATTTGCCATCTGTCTATGAAGCCTTGAACGAGGGAGAGAAAGACTTGCGTACTTCAGCACATACTTTTTTGTATCGGTACTTGCCTACGCCCTTTCCTGCCCAAGCGACTATACACATCACGCCCACGAAAGAACTGCCTTTAGTTTTGAAAGATTATGAAGATATATTGGAGCAAAATGGCATCACGCTCGCGCCACGTATGGACAAAGCCGTAACGCACCTGATAGTGGGCGCAAAGCCTTCTCAAGCCCTTGCAAGAGCGCAAGAGTGGGGCGTTCAGGTGGTCGCGATGGGGCATCTGAAAGATTATTTGCTGGCTTTAGATGACCAAATTTACCTTTATAAACAAGATGAAGATACGCGCCTCATGGCAGAAAATTTGCGCAATTTACTTAAAAGTGATGACGACTCCAATGTGGATTTGGGCTTGCAAATGGCACTTGGCGGAGGTTTGAATGACGTATATTTTTATGATATTTTGTTTTATTATTTGTGGGAACATCAGGGGCAGAAGCAAAAATTGGCAGGCAAGATTTTGGAGAAATACTTGCCTATAGATGTTTTTGAACACCTGAAAATGAATAAAATGGGCAGGCAAGACCACGCAAACGAGCAGACCATTACCCAATATTTGACTAAAATCAGCCATAGCCCTTACATAGATACAGACAAGTTGGCTATCAAGTTTTATGAACGCTTCAATAAGGGCAAGCAATTTTGTTTACATCAACCACAATCTTTTGTTTGGTATTGCCAAAAGAACCGCAAAAACAGCGTTTTGAAGCTCTCAGACTTAGGTTTGACGGCACTGCCTGATACATTGGGCGACTTGAAAGGTATCAAGATTTTGTACCTGCAAGGCAATCATCTCACGACCTTGCCTGCCACTATCGAGAACCTGACTGCGCTGGATACACTTGTGCTTGACGACAATCGGATAAATAGTTTTCCTGAAATACTATTGAAACTACCCCATTTGGCAGGCTTGAGTATCTCAAACAACGGACTTACCTCCTTGCCTGCCAACCTGCATATATTGGAAAAACTCGAAACGCTGAACTTGTATGGCAACCAATTACAAGATTTGCCTGAAGCAATTTATAACTTGCCTGCCCTGCGGCGGCTTGAGATTGGTGGTACGAATCTTATCAAAAAAGATTTCAAAAAAATCCAAGAACGTATGCCGTATTGCAAAGTGATTGGGAACAGTTAGTTTTTCTGGCGTGGTTTGTGGGATACAAACCACAAAATAAAATGATTCTTGAAAAGTTATTTAGGCTTCCAGCCTGTTTAGGAATGAAAATAAAATAACATGATAATTTCACTCACGCGAAGCCACGCTGTAAGCGTCTGTTGGTATTGCTTAACCGCGTAAAAGCTCGATAACAGACGCTTACAGCGTGGCTAAATATGC
>JAAFJK010000216.1 GCA_013298105.1 Cytophagales bacterium | reverse complement strand
CTACCAGCCTTTTTGAAACTGAATTTTTGAATGACTTTATAGCACTTGGCAAACCCCAAACTGCACAAGTGCGAACTATCCTACAGACGCTTTTGCAGGCTACAGATTCGCCCCTTGCCTCCCACGCAGGCAAGGTGTTGGTAGCGCAAGCAGAGGCAACCATGCACTTGCCTGTGCGCATAGGAGATTATACCGATTTTTATTCAAGCATCGAACACGCCACCAATGTAGGCATCATGTTCCGCGACCCTGCAAACGCGCTTTTGCCGAACTGGAAGCACTTGCCCGTGGGCTATCATGGACGCGCCTCGTCTATAGTCGTTTCGGGAACAGACATCACACGACCGCATGGACAGACCAAAGCGGACAGTGATGCCTTACCTACCTATCAGCCGAGCAAACAGTTGGACTTTGAGTTGGAAGTCGCCTTTATAATAGGAAAAGAAACTGCACTTGGAGAGCCTATACGCACTGAAGATGCTGAAAATCATATTTTTGGGTTGGTGCTTTTCAATGATTGGTCTGCCCGCGATTTGCAGAAATGGGAGTATGTCCCCTTGGGTCCTTTTCTTGGCAAGAATTTTGGTTCTACCATATCGGCATGGGTAGTACCGCTCGAAGCCCTTGAGCCATTCAGAGTAGCTACACCCACCCAAGACCCACCCGTTTTGCCTTATTTGCGTTTTGAGGGCTTGAAAAACTATGATTTGAACCTTGAAGTAGCCATCAAACCTGAAGGGGCAGATGAAACTGTAGTTTCAAAAAGTAATTTTAAATATATGTATTGGAATATGGTACAACAGCTTGCACACCACACTGTGAATGGTTGCAATGTCCGCGTGGGTGATGTGTGTGCCTCTGGTACTATCAGTGGACATACGCCCGACTCGTATGGCTCTATGCTTGAACTGGCGTGGAAAGGTACAAAACCCTTGCAGTTGAATAATGGCACTATGCGCACATTTATTCAAGACCACGATACAGTGATTGTACGCGGTTTTTGTGAAAAAGAAGGCATTAGAGTCGGGTTTGGGGAGGCAAGGGGGAAAATCTTGCCTGCCCGCACCGAATTATAAGTAACAGTCATAACAAAAAAAAACTTACATCTGTCTATTTTTTTTCAAAAAAAAAGTTGTAATTAAATAAGTTATAGCTATTTTTGTAAAAATTTTAATAAAATTATTGAATTTGTCAAAGATTAAATAGTATATTTGGAATATTCACATTTTTTTTAGTATTTAGCGCAAACTTTGTCTTGTTATGCAAACTACCAAAGGCTTCGATTTTTTTGAGTACCACAATTATCTATCTCAAGATGATGTACTGCTCTCGTACAAAGGACCTCTTACAGATGTACTCCTTTCAGAATTTAGCCATGATATTCGCATAAAGCTCCAAGAAGAGGAACCCAAAGTGGGTAAAAAAGTGTTTGCTATTTTTATGGAACTTGCCCAAAATGTACTTTTCTACTCCAAAGAGTTTAATATGTTTGGAGCTAATAGGGATAGAGTGGGTACGCTTGTGATAGTAAATAATGGCGACTACTACCAACTCATGACAGGCAATCTGGTCTATAAACATATCGTGCCTGAACTCATGGAAAAGTGCGAGAAAATCAATTCTTTGGATAGAGAAGCATTGAGAGAATACAAACGCGAGCTTAGAAATGCACCCAAAAGTGAAGAAAGCAAAGGCGCAGGAATTGGACTTGTCCAAGCCGCGCTCACTTCAGGTAGCCAAATAGAGATGCGTGTGAAAGAATATGCCAATGAATTTGCGTTTTACGTAATCGTAGTAAATGTAAAAATACGCGAAGAAGAAAGTGAAGAAAATAAGCCTGCACCTACCCCTACAGAAGCAAAACCTGAAACCAATGAGGCAGCTGAACCCACAGAAGTAAAACCTGAAACCAATAACGAACCAACGAACTAAAAAACACCCACCCCTATATATTATGGATAATTTGGAAATAAAAGGCGAAAGCGGCGTTTATTTCATTCCCGAAGTAAACCTGAACCCAGCCAACGGACATTGCAAAATATCAGGAGAATCGTATCTCGAAGACACTGATGAGTTCTATAATAACATCATCAACTGGCTCGAAACTTACATCAATGAAGTAAAACAAGCAATCACTTTTGATTTTCGCCTCACTTACTTCAACACAAGTTCTTCACGCAGTATCTTGAATGTGTTGCGCGTCTTGAAAAAATATGAAGACAAAGGCGGAAGTGTAACCGTAAACTGGTATTATCCTGAAGATGATGAGAGTATCGCTGAAGAAGCCGAAGACTACATGAAAGACACAGGGCTGAAAATCAATATGTTTGCTTTTGAGCCTGAAGACTAAAAATGGTTTTACGTTTATTTGGTTGCGTTTGTGAAAAACATTGTACTGACTGTTTGTGTATTTTTGTGGGAGTTGTGCATAGTCATCGATGGCTATGCACAAACCAATACGCGCCTAACTGAACTTGAACAGAAAGCCAAAAATGCCACTTCAGATACTGCCAAAGTAGAACTTTACAATACGCTCTATGATGAGCAAGTCCGCACCAATGTCATACTCGCCAAACGCCATGCAGATGAGGCACTCAAAATAGCCCAACGCATTGACTACAAAAAAGGTGTAGTAGAAAGCACCGAGCGAATTGCCGAAAGTTTTGAAAGGCAGAGTGCCTTTCCCCAAGCCCTTACCTACTACGCGCAAGCCTTGAAGCTCAGACAAAAGCTCAATCAAAATAGGCAAGTGGCTGACCTATACAACAAAATAGGTAAGATATTAGTCGTGCAAGGCAATGTCAAAACAGCCCAAGAAAATTTCCAAAATGCGCTCCAGTACCACGAACAAGCCAATAATGCGCAAGGCGTATTGCTTACTATCACATACATAGGCGAAGCACACTTCAAAGAAAAAGATTATGAGCGTGCTATTACCAAATTTAAGGAAGTAATCAACTCCCCCGAAAAAGACAAAGACCGCTCTGTGATAGCCAAGTGCTTGTATGGATTGGGAGAGATTTTCTACCTCCAAAAAGACTATGCAGAAGCTGAAAAATACTATCAGCAATTTCTGAAGATTAGTATAAATGACAAAAAAATTCAAGACGTTTTTACAGGATATGAAGGGGTAATCAAAATAGCTGATGCCCAAGAAAACCATAAAAAAGCCTTCGAATTTACACAGCGTTACCTCCAAACTGTCAAAGAATATTCGTATTCGGTAGAGAAAAACCAACAAATCGTGATAGGTAAAAGCCAACACGAGCTGGAGGAAGAGGCAAAACAACGCAAGAAAATAGAGGAACAAAACGCCTACATCACTTGGCTTGCCTACCTCGCTGTAGTAGGGATAGCCGTAACTTTGTTGATGCTCTTTTTTGTGATACGAAGCTATCGAAATACCCACAAAATCAACCAACGACTTGCCTCCGAAACGGCAGAAAGAGAAGCGCAAAACAAAATCCTTGAAGAACAAAAAGCCCAGATAGAAGCTCAAAATGACGCTATAAACCGTAAAAATGATGCACAAGAGGCTACTTTTCGAGAGATTGAGCGCAAAAACAAAGAAATAACCTCAAGTATCAATTATGCCAAACGGATTCAAGAATCTATGCTGGCTACTGATGCCAAAATAGCAGACGCACTGCCAGAGCATTTTGTATTTTTTAGACCACGCGACATCGTTAGTGGCGATTTTTATTGGTTTGCACAACGTGATAATAAAAT
Source organism: Cytophagales bacterium (assembly GCA_013298105.1). Taxonomy (GTDB): domain Bacteria; phylum Bacteroidota; class Bacteroidia; order Cytophagales; family Microscillaceae; genus RDXI01. The sequence goes on along the minus strand of JAAFJK010000216.1, from coordinate 5,618 downwards.
TATTATTGCGGCTCTTGACTGCACAGGGCATGGCGTGCCAGGTGCTATCATGTCCATGTTAGGGGATTCTTATTTGAATCAAATCATCAAACTACAAGGCATCACAGACCCCGAACATATCTTAGATAAATTACATCAAAACATAGGCATCGCATTGAATCAAGAAGAAACACAAAATCAAGATGGCATGGACATTGCGCTCTGTGTGATAGATAAAGAAAAGAAAACTATGGAGTTTGCGGGCGCAAGCCGTCCCATGCTACTTATACAAGATGGTAAAACCCAAGTGATAGAGTCCTGCAAACTGCCTGTAGGTGGATTCCAAAGAGATAGAGAGCGCGTATTTGATAAATTTAGTTTTGACCTTACTACGCCTACGTGGTTTTATGTATTCTCGGACGGATTCCAAGACCAGTTTGGTGGCTCCAAAGGACGTAAATTTGCCAAAAACCGCTTAGAAGAACTCCTTTTCGAACTTCACCCCAAACCACACAGTGAACAAAAGAAACTTTTGAACAAGACGCTCGTGGATTGGATGGGAGATAATAGACAAATGGACGATATACTTATTATTGGGGTAAAGTTACATTATTAGCCCAGCTTATTTTTATTTCACAGTCGGATTACAACACTATAACTATCACTATGGAGGACATCTATGTAAAAGAATCGCCCACGACTCCCGAAGTCCGTTTCAAAGCCTCCACAGGAGATTTTGAGATAAAGGGCGTATCTATTCCAGAAGACACAGAGGAGTTTTATAAGCCCATTACGGATTGGCTCGAAGAATATATCAGGACACAAACGCCTGACCATATCGTCATGGCGTTTAAGCTCATTTATGTCAATACCAGCACTTCAGCCGTTTTAGGCAAGATAATCAAATTGCTTGAACCACCCGCAGGCAAGCAACTTGACATAAAAATACAGTGGTACTATGAAGAAGAAGACGAAGATATGCGCGACTTGGGCGAGGACTTCAACTCTTTTACTAAGCTCAAGTTTGAGTTAGTGGCTTGTGATGAAATAAGCTAAAGCAATCTTGGGTAGGGCTTTTTTGTATCTGGTGTGCTGTGCGGAAACTGTCTGTTATTGATGTTAAAAAATGCAGTGATGACAATGACAAAAAATCACAAAAAAAACTTTGCTTTCGCCAAAAAAACAGTATTTTTGTAGGCATATATGAAATTCTGTTTTTTGTTTTTTCTGTGTTTGGTAACTTGCCTAAGCCATGCGCAAAAAAAAGCCTTGCCTCCTTACCTACAAATAACGTATCAAAAGTTTGATAATTTTACTGCGCAACAATTACGCCTTTGGCTACAAGATTGGGAAACCAAAACGACTGTAGGCAAGGATTTTCGCGCTCAAGTCGCTGTTTTGTATCAAAAATTTTTAGAAAGAAGGCGTTTGAAATTAACACAAACAGAAAGACGCGCTATTTTACAGAAAATGATAGCTATTTCAGCCAAGCATCATTTTTTGTTAGAACATACAGTAGCCAAGCATTACCTGAATTTTGTAGATTTTGAGGATAAAAGGATTTCTACAGAAAAAATGTTTGTAGAAGTCCAAAAAATATATGAAACTATTGAAAGTATTGGTTTTCAAGCCTTCGAAGGTTATGAATTACCGCGTATTTTAACACATCTTGCCAAATTTATGCACGATTTAGATAGTTTTGAAAAGACTATTTTGTATTTGCAAAAAGCCATCACATACACCAAACACGAAAAAAAATGGGATTTTAATTATGTATTGCGCTTGAACTTATTGCAGAGCATTTACCAAAAACAAGAACGCTATACAGAAGCTCTCGGTTGTGCCAAAAAAATACTTGCCTACGCTTCTCTGAATGTGCCTCGAAGCGAATATGAAACCCAAAGAGCAAATATTTGGCGCGGAATAGCACTTTTAGATATTGCCTCGTTGCTTATTGGTATGCAAAAACTGCAAGAAGCTGAGCAATATGCCCAAGATGGATATAAATTGATGTGCGCACCGAAGGCGGACAGCATACAAAATGAAGCAGAATTTGAGGCATTGCAAGTGCTAATGGATATAAAATTGAAGCTAAAAAAAATAACCGAAATAGACACCATCATACAAAGATGTGAAGCTATTAAACCTTTTTTGGGTAAAAATTTTCTCAAAAATACGTTCAAACAACTTCCCTATTACAGAAATTTAGCCTCTTTTTTTGAAGCAAAAGGCGCGTACAAGCAAGCCCTGCATTTTGGCAATTTAGCCAAACAACTCCAAGACAGCCTAAACAAGCAATACGACAAAAACAAACTCCAAAAAGCACAACAACGCCTTGATGCCGAAAAGTATGTCAAACGCATCAAATTGATAGAACAGGAACAAGCCTTTCAACGCACTTTGTTGTATGGCGCAGTAGCCTTTTTGTTGTTGTTGATTTTGGTGGTATTTATTAACTATAGACATTTGCAAGTAAAACGAAACCTTGCCTTGCAGTCTTTAGAAAATTATATGCAAGCCTACAAAGAAAAGTCGGAACTCTTGGAGGTATTAAAAGAGGAAACAGATAAAAAGGCAGACGAGCAGGCAAGGCATCAATACCTGCAACAGCTACAACAAGCTACTATTTTGACTCAAGAAGATTGGACATCATTCAAACTCTTGTTCGAAAAAGTATATCCTCGCTTTGTAGAGGAACACAAGACGCTTTACCCTGACCTCACGCCTGCTGAACTCCGTTTTTTGATGCTCGAAAAACTGAATTTGAACGTAAACGAAATGGCAAATATGTTGGGCATCTCGCCCAATTCAGTGCATAAAACACAGCAAAGATTGCGTAAGAAGATGTAATATTCTATGGTTCGTGTCCTCACGAACCTTTTTTTATATGTGCCTTCACAGTGTTGAAAAGGCACTTTTTTAGATTGTCCACTTTTTGTCCACGTCTTTTTTTGGATTTTTGTGCCTCATAGCCGTACCTTTGAATAAAGTTTTTCGCGCTTATGAAGTCGATACCCAAACCCTACTTTTTCCGCTCCTTTTTTACCCAATATGTGCGCCTCCCTTGGCATACATGGTATTGGATAGGGTGGGGTTTGGCGATAGCTCTGACAGCCTATTTGTTGCATCTTTATTTTGAGTACCGTCATGAAGAACTGCAAAAGGAACTGAAAAAATTAACCCTTACCTCTCTTATATGAAAAGAACAACCCTCCTCACGCTCCTATTCCTTGCCTGCTTCTGCGCGGTAGGAAATAGCCAACTGTACGCGCAAACAGAAGCCCAATCCAAATGGGTGCCATTAGAAATGGCAAACCTGCAACTCAATTTTACGGATAAGTGGAAAATTGAAATGCAAGAAAATTTTGGCATTCATGCGACCTCGCCTGATGGCAAGGTAAAGTTTTTCGCCTTCGTTACTGATGACCACAAAGTGGAAGACGCTGTAAAAAGTATGCAAGCCGATTTGGATAAGTACATAGACAATGTAAAACTGTCGGGTGCTGAAGTTACTTTTGAAGGCAACGGCTTGAAGGTCTATTCTTCAGGCGGTACAGGCGACTCGACTACTGAAGGTGGACAACCTTCGCGCTTCATCATTGACTTCATCGAAACGCATACAGACGAGCATTTGATTGTAGCGTTTCTTGCTATCGGAACTGAGGCAGAAATAGAAGCTAATGCCACTGACCTTTACTATCTTTTCAACAGTGTAAAGGATAATAAGTAAAAAAGTCCCCTGCCCCAAAGGGGAAACTAAACTTTAACGCTCCCCTTTGGGGCAGGGAGCTTTTCAAAAACATGAAAAAACTACTCTTTATCTGCTTGCTGGCTATAGTTTGTTCGTATCAAAGAACGCAAGCACAAGACAATTACATAGGCGAGATACGCCTGTTTTCAGGCAATTTTGCTCCCAAAGGTTGGGCTATTTGTGATGGTAGATTTTTGCCTATAGAGCAAAACCAAGCCTTGTTTGCTGTGATTGGCAACAGTTATGGCGGTGATGGCAAAACCGAATTTGCCTTGCCTGATTTACGTAATAGAACGCCTGAAGGTGTATCAAGTAGCACTAAATTAGGGCAAAAAACTTATTACTTGGTAAAACAAGAAGAAGGCTTGCCTACCGAAAATACCAAGCCTGTATCTAAAATTACGGTACAATACATCATTGCTTTGCAAGGCATCTTTCCTACAAAAGAATAACCCAAAAGCCCCTAACCCCAAAGGGGAAGTCAAATTATAAAACTCCCCTTTGGGGCGGGGGGACTTTTCAAAAACATGAAAAAAACATTTCTCTTTTTGCTTTTGGTCATGGGTATGTACCAAAATGCACAAGCGCAAATAGTAGGCTATACAGGCGAGATTCGCCTCTTCGCAGGCACCTTTGCCCCAAAAGGGTGGGCTTTCTGTGATGGAAAAATAATGGCTATTAAGCAAAATTCGGCTTTGTATTCATTGCTTGGTAACCAATATGGCGGCGATGGATCAACAACTTTTGCCTTGCCTGATTTGCGTGGCAAAGTCCCTATGTCGGTTGTTTCAGATGAGGTAGGCAAGACAACAAGTGCAGCCTCCACCACGCTCCATGTTACAGGCACTACGCCTGTTATCGTACAAAAAGTACCTCCTCCTGCTATCGGACTGTATTACATCATCTGCCTTCAAGGCGCATATCCTTCAAGAAACTAATCGTATATGAAAAAGTCATCTATCATTTTAACCTTCCTGTGGGTGTGTTGGGGTGCTATCTCTACTGCGCAAGCACAAGGTATGGAAGCCTTTTTAGGCGAAGTCAAAATATTTACGGGCGATATAGTCCCGCAAGATTGGGCATTGTGTCATGGACAATCACTCTCTATTGAGAAAAACCAAGCCCTTTTCGCTGTTTTGGGAACTACTTTTGGAGGCGATGGACGCACTACTTTCGCACTTCCTGATTTGCGAGGACGCATGGTAGCAGGAGCAGGAGCTACTCAAGAAAACTACAGTTTTGCTTTGGCAGAAATGCGCGGTGGCACACCTGAAGAGGTGCGCACTGAAAAAGGCAATGCCAGCGAACAGCCTATAACCATACAACCGTTTATAGCCGTGAACTATATTATATGTATCAAAGGTATTTTTCCCCAACGCGACTAAACATTTTTGATATGAGATACTTTTTTATATACTTCATAGCGTGCTTTTGTGTCATACAAAACCACGCACAAGCCCAAATAAGCTTTGTAGGCGAGATTAAACCCTTTGGGTTTGGTTTTGTGCCACGCGGGTTTGTAGCCTGCGATGGGCAAGAGCTTCAGGTAAGCGAATACAATGACCTTTTCAAAGCTATTGGGAAACGATACGGAGGTGATGGCGTTACTACTTTTGCCACGCCTGATTTGAACAACCGCGTTTTGATGGGTGCGCACAAAGACTTGCCTGTAGGCACAGCAGGAGGCAATAATACAACTGTAAAATTGGCTTCAGGAAACTACTTAGCAACAGGACGGATGCCGACTGTAGGCATCACGTATGCTATTTGCACAGAGGGCATCTTGCCCACTGCGGGAGGCAACACAGCCACCTCAACCATACAACCGCCTGTCAATACGCAAAATGAAGCAGGCAAGGTAGCCATTCCCGCGCCTCCCACGCCTCCC
>JAAFJK010000189.1 GCA_013298105.1 Cytophagales bacterium | reverse complement strand
CTGCGGCGGCTTTGGCAGGTACAAGCTCGATGTTTTCGTTGTTTTCCTTATCTACAGTGATACTTAGCACCCGCATATTTTTGGCGGCAGTGTATTTCTTATTTTCGGTTTGTTGCTCAAGCTCAGTTTCTGAAATAGAAGATAAATCCACATTCAGGAGTTGGTCTAAGCTGACATTGAAATAGACAGCCATTCTATTCATGACTATCAGTTTTGGCTCTGCGCGTCCATCTTCATAAGAAGAAACCGCACTGCGCGTAATACCCAGCCCGTTGGCAAGAGATTCTTGACTTTGGCGTTTGTTTTGTTCGCGCAAAAATTTTAGGTTTTTACTTAGGTACATAGTACAGTTGTTTACTTTGAATTAGCAATATGCTTTATTTGCTAACAAAATTAGCACAAATTTTTGATATTTCCAAATTTAGGGCGAATTATTTATAAAAGACTTCTTGCGAAAGTCTTTTTAACCCTTCTCCATTTGGAGAAGGGCAGGGTTGAGGTATCAGAAATAGCACTTTCGCAAGAAGTCTAAAAAAGAGGTTGTCTCAGGCTTCAGCCTGTTGTCTATATCGCCACAAAAATTGTCAGAGTACCAAAAAAATATAACAAAACCGCCCCTTAAAAAGAAGCGGTTTTGCGAACAGTTTAGCAATACTGATTAGATTGTGTTTTATTTATCCTTTCCTAACACGAGCGGTAGTACAAGTTCGCTATCTACAGTTGTACCATTTTCAGTAGCTGGTTTCCATTTGGTACTTGTAAGTTTGAGTACGCGTATGACTTCTTTGTCCCATGCTTTGCAATGCGTTCTGAGGATTTCCACTTTGGTTACATTGCCGTTTTTGTCTATAAAAATTTTTGCGAAAACCTTGCCTTCCTGACATATCTCAATTTCATATTTTAGATTTTCTTTCAAAAACTTCTGCAAAGCCTCTGCGCCTCCTATGTATTCTGCGGGTTGTGGGACTACAACATTTTTTGGACTTTCTGTAGTTACAGGTTTAGGCGATTCTACGCTGATTTTCTCATCTACTTCGGGTGTGATATTATCTGTACTTATGCCTATTGCGTTGGTAGTCGGTGCGATTTCCGCTTCTTTTTTAGCTGTATTTTGGTGCTTGGGCGAATGGATTTTTTTCGTTTTCAAATCTGCTGAGCGTTCACGTCTTACCTCTTTGGGATTGATACCGCCATAGTTTTTGGAGGGTTGATTGATGCTATAATTTGATACGCCTTCAGGCAAGGGCAGAGGCTGCTTTATAGTTTCTATTTTGCCTGTCGTGTTGCGGACTTCGTTGTCTATAGCTATGAAAGAGGTATATTCTGTAAGCAAGTTGTATTTTAAGCCCAAGTCCGTAACCATTTTTACTTGGTCTTGGCTGGGGTAGAGGCGGTTGAAATCGTGGATATTACGGATTTTGTTTCTTGCCCAAAGATAGCGGATAGCTTGAGTATTTTGGGCATTGGCTTCGCTTAATTGGAAGGTTTTGCTGTAAGGCTTATCGCCTGAAATGCCTGAAATCGTAATTTTTCCATTTGCCTTGCCTCTGTATTTGCCATAAACTATGATAGGTCTTTCTGCGAATACGTCAGGCGTAGTAGTGGGTTCGATGTCATACGCTTCAAAGCCTTCGTATTGGATTTTGATGCGCGTAAGGACAGGATGCTCGATGTATTTTTGGAACTTTTGGGCGACCTTGCCTGCCTCTGCTTCGTTATAGACAAAGAAAGGCTCGCCTTGCCCTGTACGCGCCATGCCTTCTATCAGATAGCGGTTTACGGCACTTCCTATCCCAAAAGCAAATAAATTGGCTTGGTTCAAGTTGTTTTTTATCAAATCAAAAGCCTCTTTCTCTACTGTTACATAACCGTCCGTAACGACTACAAAGCTACGCGAAAAGCCTTCACTTTCTTTGAACGCCAGTGCGTTTTGGAGGGCAGGCAAGAGGCGTGTACCGCCGCTACCGCGTTGTTGATTGATTACTTCTATGGCTTTGTCTATGTTGGCTTGATTTGCTTGCATAGATTCTGGACTCATCATCTGGTTGCTACTTTCAAAAAGCATCACATTGAACTTGTCTATCGGGCGGAGTTTGCCTATCAAGTTTTTCAAAAGTTCTTTTGTAACGCCCAAAGGAAAACCATGCATCGAGCCTGAAACATCTACTATGAATACATATTCGCGGGGCGGGATTTGGTTGTCGGTAGGGGCTTTGGGAGGTTGCATCATGAGCATGAAGAACTTTTCGCTCTCAGTATTGCCAAGATTTTCTTCTGCACTTGCGGTTGCATTTTCACCTTCATATACGAGTAGCCCTGTTTCTACTTGTCCTCCTGCGAGGCGGTAGCGCACGACTACATCACGATTTCCGCCTTCTTTTTCTTTTTTGTCCAATCCCACTTTTGCCAAATTTTTGCCTGCATACATGATGTCTGTTTTGTGAGAGAGGCACGTGATTTCTTGGATAGGCAAGCCTGCATTCAGTACTGCATGGAAGTCAAAACTGTAAAGCGGTGCTTTTCCTTCTTTGGTGTAGGGGTTTGCCACCCATTTTTCGTTGGTGCTGGCAGTAACAACGGCATCTGCGGGTGTTTCAGAGTATCGGGGACCCACCACTGTAGGATACGCAAATTCATATACGCCTTCTGTAGGTTCTATCAATTCTGTGTATCTCAGCTCGACTTTGATTTCGTCATTGGGCAGTATATTTGCCACATTCATCTGAAATACGTTGGGGTTGATTTGCTCAAGGAGTGAGGCTGTTTTGCCTTCTTCTTTGGCGGTTTCGTATTGCTCACGCGCTTTGTTTTTTTCTTCTATCTTGGCAATAAGTTTGCGCTTGCCTACCGTCATAGTCATGGCATATACGGCAGATTTGGTGCTTCCAGGGAAAACATAAATGGCTTCAAGTGTTTCCTTGCCTTCGTTTTTGTAGATTTGAGTAACGCGGACATCGGCTATAGAGCCTGCGATATTTACGTTTGCCTCTGTATGCTTCAGGGGCATTTGTTCTGCTTTCGAGCTTTTGCTTTTTACCCAAAAATAAGGGGAAAGTGTTTTGTCAGGCGTTTCTTTTTGTGCCACTGCGAGGTGCGCCCAAAGACAGGTTATGAGAAAGAGTAGTCTTTTCATAATTATTGGTTAGCCCCCAACCCCAAAGGGGAGCGTGTTTTAGTTTGTTCCCCTTCGGGGTTAGGGGTTTTATTTTTTGGTTCTTTTTAGGTTACTTGGGTAGGCAAGTTT
>JAAFJK010000073.1 GCA_013298105.1 Cytophagales bacterium | reverse complement strand
TTTAAACCTTGTGGAGGTGGCAGAATAGGCAACAGGCTAAAGCCTGTTGGTACGTCCTTTCCACAAAAATTGTCAGATAACCAAGAAAATACGCAATATCAAATAATCAATCCGTTTACTATTTACGCACTCTCCCTGCCATTATTTTGAAACATGACAACTAAAATTTATATTTATGTGGGATTATGGTGTTGGCTTGGCTTTGTACTTGCCTCGCCTGCCCACGCCCAGCTAATACCTGCTCCCCAAAAAATAACCTCCCAAGCAGGCGAACTCCGACTTGAAAAAGTGGTAAGCATTGCTTTAATCAACGACATACTGGAAGAGTCGGCTACTACCGCCGCAGAAGTAGTGAATGAAGCATTCATGGATTTTTTGCAAATCAGGACAGTTTTTGAAACAAGTCCATCAAGAGCAACCATTCACCTTATCAGGATTACAGAAGAACAAGCGCTTAAGTACCTTATCCCACTTTCTAAAATCAAAGAGGGCTATCGCTTACGTATTGACAAAGAACGGATTACGATAGAAAGCACACACCCACAAGGGCTTTTTTATGGCGCAAACACACTTGCACAAATCATAGCGCAAAGCACTAAGAAAAACCTTGCTTGCACAGAGATAGTGGATTGGGCAAATTTTGACTACAGAGGCATCTCAGACGACATCAGTCGTGGACAAATGCACACTTTCCAACAATACAAAAAAGTCATCAGAGAACTTGCCCGCTACAAGCAAAACACACTCATGATGTATATAGAAGATGCGCTTGAGCTAAACAATTACTCAGAAATTGGCAGTGGTCGCCCCCGCCTTACCCAAAAAGAAGTCCGCGACCTCGTAACGTATGCAGGCAAGTATTTTATCCAAATCACGCCCATCATCGAGACATTGGGGCATCAAGAAAATATTTTGGCAGTAAAGGGTTTTCAGCATTTGGCGGAATTTTCGGGAGCGATGTCTTTTTGTGTTACAGAGCCTCGAGTGTATGAATATCTCGACAATGTAATAGGCGAAGTCGCCAAAATATTCCCATCACCCTACATACACATAGGCGGAGATGAAAGTTTTGATGTAGGTGTGGGGCGAAGCAAAGCCCTCGCACAACAAATGGGCTTGCCTGCCCTCCACCTCCAGCACTACAAAAAGGTAGCAGATATTTGTAGAAAATACAAAAAACAGCCTGTCATTTATGGCGATATGCTGTTGAAATATCCTGACATCTTGCCCAAACTTGATGCTAACTTTACGCTCATGGACTGGCAATATGGGGTAGAAAATGACTATCCTTCTACTGCCCAGATGCAAGCCTCCAAATTGGATTATTGGGTTTCGCCCACTGTCCATAACTTCAGACAAATATTGCCCCAAACCAACAAAGCCCTCCAAAATATCCAACAGCTCGCGCAGGCAGGCAAGACAAGGGGAGCTAAAGGGCTGATAACCAGCAACTGGGGCGATATGGGCAACGAAAGCCCCAAAGATTTGTTACACTTCTTGTATGCCTTCAATGGTGCGTGTGCTTGGAATGTAGAAGGTACGCAGGCAAGTGAAGTACAAAAGCCGTTTTTTAGATACTTTTTCCGCACCTCAAAAGGGTTGGCAAATGACATTTACACGCTGTTTATGAATCCAGACCTTGAGGTGAGCTGGAAAGAATTTTGGCGACATCCGCTCTTGCCTACCAAAGCCTCCCAAGCCGATATTTTGAGCAAGAAAATGAACATCGAAATCCAAACTAACACTATTTTGCGACACATAGATTCGCTTCGTAGGCAAGTAAAAGTAAACCTGCAAACTATTGAAAGTTGGGAAATTACAGCTTCTATGCTTAGATTTTATGCCCACAAGCTCGACCTGCAAGAACGCTTAAAAACATTCAGCCAACTGAACGCAAAAGACAAGGAAAAAGTGGTGGAGGATTTGTTGAAAGACCTTGAGGCGATGCCTGCGGACATACAAGCCATACAAGCCAAATATGAAAAGTTTTGGAAAAAACATTACAAACCCGAAGGACTTATACCTATCCAACTGAAATTCAGTAACTTGACTGCCGCTTTCCAAGATACGAAAGACCTTATACTCGGCGGGCAGGAAAGTTTTGATGTCCGTACCCTCTCGAAGTGGATTTATCCCCCTACAGACCAGCCTGCTACTGAAGTAGTTTTCTATAGGGATATTTTGCTGAATGACTTGCCTATCATTGCGAATATGCAAATCATAGCGGATTGTTTTGCGGAAGTATATATCAATGGAGCTTTGGTGGATTCGGTCTATACGCGCAATATTTTTTCGGCACATCTTGAGCCAAAAGTTGTCAAATGGATTGATTTCAAAGACAAAATAGGTGATGACCCAAACGAACCTGTCAGAATCATGATAAAAGCCCGCAACTACAATGAAGGTTTAAGACAACTTTTGCCCAAAGCAAATATAAATCCTTCAGCGGGTATCAATGTCGTGATTCGAATACAAGACACTGAAACAGAGAACTTAACTTACTCAGACGAATTGTGGCAATGCACTATAGGCGATCAGGACAAAACACCTAAGCGCGTGAGCATTCAACCTTATAGATACGAGGTCATCATGCCCAATCTGCAACAAAATAGACCAAGCTGGATAGAAAGATAAATATGCCCTACTTCATACCCATCACATGGTGGATTTGCGCTCTTTTGGGGGCGTGCCAAGAGAATCAACCGCTCCAAAAACAAACCCAAACCCAAACTTTGGAAAACAGAGATACGACAAAAATTGTCTTTCAAACTATCCCGCTCGAACCGCTCAAGACAGACATAGCTGACCTCAAAACAAGGCTCGAAGCAGGTACACCTACCAAAATCGTATGTTATGGCAATAGCATCACGTATGGCTATAAAGTGGAAACGGCAGGCAAGGTAGCTTCGCCCTATCCCGAAACACTCGCCCAAAAATTGCAACTTGCCTACCCGAAGGCACGACTGACTGTCAAAAACGAAGGACATAGTGGCTGGAGGGCAGACCAAGCCCTGCAAATGGTAGGCAAGCTGGTACTTCCCGAAAAACCCGATTGGGTAATCCTTGAGCTGGGTATCAATGATGCGTATAGCGGGTTTTTGCCCCTTACATACACGAACTATATGCACCAAATTGTGCAGATATTGAAGCAAAATAATATCAAAGTTTTGCTGATGACTGCTACGCCTATCGCTACGCCCTTTCATGCCAAAGTCCTTGCCTACCACGCGCCTCTACGCGCTATGGCTCAAGCGGAACAGACCGCATTTTTGGATTTGAGTACGTACATAGCGAAGCGTGCTGAAAAAGAGAAACTTACCGCTAAAGCCCTTTTGCCAGATGATGTCCATTTTTTTGACGAGGGCTATGCGTGGATAGCCGAGGCGATAGTGAGTTTTTTGTAGTTTTAGTTATTTAGGAACGAGTAAAAAATAACTTGCTAATTTTGTTAATCTTTCGCGCTTATGTTTCGTTGCAATAATCATTACAAAACAAGGCTTTGCGCTTCTATTGCGCCTTACCTAAACCCAAAATATCGCACAAAATCTTTATCATCTTATTTTCTACTCGTTCCTTAGCCTTGTGCATGACGCGGTTTGGCAGTCGGAAGACCGCCACTATAGCCCATTCTACCATAACTTTTGAAGAATCACTATGATTAAAAAGACCGCTCATTTTATACGTTGTCAATGGTCGAAGACCTTGACAATCATATAAAATAAGCGGTCGAAGACCTTGACAATCCTGTAAAATCTATTTTTCAGGATTCAACACCATTTGCAACAAATTCTTTTTGACAGTATATTTTTTTGCTACACGCTGAATGTCTTGAGGCGTGATGGCATCATATTTGGCTTTGCCATCTGCTACACTCGTCAGCTTTTGTTTCAAACGATACGATTCCTCCAAACGCGACACCCAAAAGAAATTGTTTTGGACACTTTGCTCAAGGTTGCGTTTGTTGGTTTCTTTGATTTTTTTCATGTCGTCTTCGGTAGGCAAGGCACTTTGCAATTTTGTGATTTCCTCAAAAACTGCGTCAGTCAATTTTTTCACATTTTCGGGAGCGCAACCAAAGTTTACGCCCACTGTAAAGCGTTGGTAAGGAATACGCGAAACGCTTGAGAAAGTTTGTGGGCTATACACACCACCTTTTTCTTCACGCAAATTTTCTGTAATTTTGATGCGCAAAAGGTCGCCAAAAGCCTTTAAAGCTACTTCATCTTTCAAATTTTTGAAATCGCCCGTGAACTGCATCGTAACTTGACTTTTGGGGTCTTGCCCTTTTTTAAATTCTTTTTCCAAAAAGCCTTTAGGAGGACGAATACCCAAATCTTTGAATTTTTCAGGTTTATTTTTGGCAGGCAAGCTCGCTATATAAGTTTCCAACAAAGGACGAACTTTCTGCATATCGACATTGCCCACAAACGTAAACACAAAGTCTGAAGCATCACTAAAACGCTCTCTGTAAATTTCTAAAGCGCGGTCATAGTTGATTTTATCATAGTCTTCTTCTTTGTCTATGACGAAAGTACGCGGGTGGTTTTGACTCATAACCTTGCCAGACTCACGCGAAAAATAGGCTTGGGGCGAAGAAAGCCAGTTTTTGGTGTTTGCCTTGCCTTTCGAAATATACGATTTGAAACCGTCAGCATCTTTGCGAGGCGCGGTAAAGTACAAATGTATCATTTGCAAAGCCGTTTCGAAATCTTTAGGCGAGGTACTGCCCGACATTCCTTCGCTATAAAGTCCAACATTCACAAACATAAAAAAGTTCTTGCCTGCCATCGCTTTTTTCAAATCCGTAGGCGAGAAATTGCCTACACCGCCTGCTTCTGTTACCAAAAAGCCTACTTCAGCCACATTGTATTTGTCAGCATCAGCATAAAGAGAAGTTCCGCCTTCACTATAGACGCTCATACGAATTTCGTCATCTTTGTACGTAGTAGGTTTGATAACCACTTTTGCACCATTCGAAAGTACAAATTCAGTTGCCCCTTCAGAGTCAGCTATAGGCGTTTCTTTGGCAATCTTGCCTGCCTGTGGCATTTTAGCCATCAAAGGTTCGTTCACTACCTTGTCTTCATAAGCCGTAACATTCATATTTTCCACTTCTTCCAACAGTTCGCGTACACGCGCTTCAGTAGGAAGTTTTACTGTAGGTTTTTCAGAAGCCGTAATGACTACAGAGCGATTTTCTTTAGTTATCCATTTTTTAGCCAACACACTTACCTCATTTACTTGTATGGTAGGCAAGATTTTCTTTACCAACTCAAATTCGTATTCAGCACTTGGAGCGGGCGCGCCTTGTAAAAAGTGATACACATAATCCATGACCAAATTAGCCGATTCTGTTTTATTGCGTTCTTTGAATCTTTTTTCATATTGGCGCAAAACTTCTTCTTTGCTTCTTTCCAACTCGCTTGCCGCAAAGCCATGTTGTTGCACGCGCTTATTTTCCATCAAAATTGTTTTCAAAGCAACCTCCATCTTATCGTCAGCTACTTGTGCAAAAGATTGATACTCTGCACTATTTTTTGAAATACCACTACCATAACCACTAAATGCAAACAAAAAAGGAGGTTCGGGCTTTTGCGAAAGTTCATCTAAACGATTGCCCAACATATCTTGATACAAATTATAGACAATATCACGTCTAAAATCTTGTTCTGTACGTGTTTCTTCTACCTTCTGTTTGTAATTCACGCGCACTGAGTTGCTGGGCATTTCTTTGTCTGTCAAAATCTGTACGCGAGTTTCGGGGTGGAAAGGCACATCATATTCTTTGCGTTCACGCGGATTTTGGGGTTTTTCCAAACGTCCAAAGTAATTTTTGATTTTTGCCTCCATTTTATCCACATCAATATTGCCTACAGCGATAACTGCCATCAAATCAGCGCGATACCAATCTTTGTAAAATTTGCGGATAGTTTCGTGCTTGAAATTTTCCAAAATAGGTTTTGTGCCTATAGGCAAGCGGTCTGCATAGCGCGAGCCTTTGTAAAGTTCGGGCAACCATTTGTCGCGCATACGTTGTCCCGCGCCTCTGCCTGTGCGCCATTCTTCAATCACTACACCGCGTTCTTTGTCAATTTCCGCGCCTTCGAATGTAACATTATGCGCCCAATCTTCCAAAATTTGCAGACCTTTGTCCATCAATTCTTCATTGTCGGTAGGCAAGGGCAACATATACACCGTTTCATCAAACGAAGTATAAGCATTCAAATCTGCGCCAAAACGAACCCCCGACTTTTGCAAAAAGCCCACCAAGTCGTTTTTAGGAAAGTTTTTTGTACCATTGAAGCACATATGTTCTGTGAAGTGCGCCAAACCAAGTTGGTCATTGTCTTCTTGGATAGAACCAGCGCGAATAGCCAAGCGCAATTCTACGCGGTTGGCGGGTTTTTCATTGCGTTGAATGAAATATTTTAATCCATTGGGCAATGTGCCTGTGCGGACATCAGGATTGAGGGGAATGTCTTGCCCTTGAGCCACGAAGCTCAAGCAACTAAACAAACATGCAAGAAAAAGATGTGTTATCTTTCGCATAAATTATTGGGGGTATAGAATATTTGAGCGCAAAGTTAAAACTAATTTTTTAGTTAATCAACTAATTTTTTAGTTTATTTTATAAACGTCTTTCACACAAGAACGCTCTTAATTATATACTAAATGAAGGACAGAAAATGGAACAGTTTTTTTGTTTTTCTCACAATTTTTGTGGAACAAGCTACAGTTGGGACTTTATTCGCAATAAATGGCGTGTATTGCGACTCCACAAAAATTGTCAGACAACCTTAAAAGAACACAACAAACGGATTACTTCTTAAGAAATAAAGACTGTTAGATCAGAAAAATAAGGTGTGTATTAGGAATTCAAAAACCTATTGCCTCCTAATGGTCAGTCTTTCTTAGTTATTCGCAGTCTTTTTTTCGGACCCGCAACCGCAAAAAAACGAACATTTAACTAAGACTGACCACTAAAGAATGAAAATAAAATAACATGATAATTTCACTCACGCGAAGCCACGCTGTAAGCGTCTGTTGGTATTGTCTAACCGCGTAAAAGCTCGATAACAGACGCTTACAGCGTGGCTAAATATGCTCAAGTTATTTTTTACTCGT
>JAAFJK010000705.1 GCA_013298105.1 Cytophagales bacterium | reverse complement strand
TTTCCTTTCAAGCCGCGAGGAACTTCGATGCTCAGGATAGCATTGTTTGGTGCATCTAAGATTTCGAAACCTTCTACAGTCAAATCCTTGATTTTGATAGACCTACCTAACTCAAGTCCTGTAATATCTACATTGATGCTATCAGGCAGAAGTGCAGGAATGGCACGAACAGTTATTTTCTTAGCTTTCAAGACCATGCGTCCACCTTGTTGTACACCAGGCGATACACCTACCACGTTTGTAGGAACGGCTATTTTGACAGGGCGGTCTTCACGCAATTCTAAAAAGTCAGCGTGCAAAATTAGTTCATTTACAGGGTGAAACTGAATGTCTTGCAACATAGCTTCATACAAGTCGCCTTCTACGTTCAGCGTTACTAAGTGCGCTTCGGGCGTATAAACAAGCTCGCGGAAAAGTATCATAGGTACGTGGAAGTGGATAGTATCTTTACCTCCATAAAGTACGCAGGGAACGCTTGCCTCAAGACGCAGTTTTTTTGCATCTTTTTTACCGAGATTTGCTCTTTTAAACCCTATAATCTCAAGTTTTTTCATAAAAATTTAAATTTTAAGTGTTTTCCTAAAAGGAGTGCAAAGTTGGTGTTTTATATTGAACTTTCCAAACTATTTATAAAACAAATTCGGTTTTTTCGCGGGCTTTTTTTCGGATTGACAACCGCGAGCAGATTGCCAACCGAAAAAAAATGGTTGTCTGACAATTTTTGTGGAAAAACATTTTTTGAGCAAGTTTGGATTTAAGAAACGCCTTTTTTGCTCAATAGGATAGGGTTTTAAACCCTATCCTATTGAGCAAAAAAAACTACCACAAAAATTGTCAGACAACCAAAAAAATAAACGTTTAGGAATGAAAATAAAATAACATGATAATTTTACTCACGCGAAGCCACGCTGTAAGCGTCTGTTGGTATTGCCTAACCACGTAAAAGCTCGATAACAGACGCTTACAGCGTGGCTAAATATTCTCAAGTTATTTTTTACTCGTTCCTTACCAACACCAAACAATGATGCGCATTTACAAATTCCCTCTTAGCTCTTGTTCTCTTTCTATAGATTC
This sequence comes from Cytophagales bacterium, assembly GCA_013298105.1. GTDB lineage: Bacteria > Bacteroidota > Bacteroidia > Cytophagales > Microscillaceae > RDXI01. Next base: position 1,264 of record JAAFJK010000705.1, on the reverse strand, counting down.
AAACAACGCTTTGAAGTTGCCTTTGCCGAAAGAAGTCGCGCCTTCGCGTTGTATGATTTCATAAAAAACAGTGGGACGGTCTTCTACAGGCTTCGTGAATATCTGAAGCAAATAGCCTTCTTCATCTCTATCCACAAGGATATTGAGTTTTTTCAATGCTTCCATATCTTGCTTTATCACGCCTACGCGGGTAGCAAGTTCTTCATAATAGTTGTCTGGTACATACAAAAATTCCACACCACGCCTACGCAATTCGCCTATAGTCTGTATGATGTCATCTGTAGCTACAGCAATGTGCTGTACGCCCGCGCCTTTATAAAACTCGATGTATTCATCAATTTGCGATTTTTTGCGTCCTTCGGCAGGTTCATTGATAGGGAATTTGATGTATCCATTGCCGTTACTGACTACTTTGGACATCAGGGCGGTGTATTCGGTGGAGATGTCCTTGTCGTCAAAAGTCGCCAAGATAGAAAAGCCCATCACGCGCTGATAAAACTCCACCCACTCGTTCATTTTGCCCAATTCTACATTCCCTACACAGTGGTCAATGTGCTTCAAGCCTACAGGCTGTACGTTTGGGATACCTTTGCGGGCTACAAATCCTGGCATGAACACACCTTTGTAGTTTTTGCGTTCTACAAAAGTATGGATAGTATCTCCGTAAGTGTGGATAGACGATATTTTCACTTCGCCAAATTCGTCTGAAAGTGTAGTAGGCTCTTGAAAGGCTTTCGCGCCTCTGCTCATGGTGTTGTAGAAGGCTTGTTCTGCATCATCTACCCAAAGTGCCAAGACTTTCACGCCATCGCCATGCTTGTGGACGTGCTGTGCTATGGGCGAATCTGGGAAAATAGGCGTAGTAAGTACCAAGCGGATCTTGCCTTGTTGTAAGACGTATGAGGCTCTGTCGCGCAGACCTGTTTCGGGTCCCGCGTAGGCTATTTGCTCATATCCAAAAGCCGACTGATAGTAGTAAGCGGCTTGTTTGGCATTGCCTACATAAAACTCGATGTGGTCTGTGCCAAGTAAAGGGAGAAAATCGTTCATAAGGGTTAGGATTAAGATAATTGAAGATTTGAGATATACGATTTACGCTCGTAAATACCTAAAAATCAAAGTGTTAAAGTAAATAAAATGAACACTTTATTTATTTCGCATTTCTTATTGCGTATAGTTTTTACAAAGGTAGGCAAGGCAGGGGACTTTTGCAAATAAAAACACCTTGCCTGCCCACAGCAGTAGTGGGCAGGCAAGGTAGCAG
>JAAFJK010000076.1 GCA_013298105.1 Cytophagales bacterium | reverse complement strand
CAGTCGTGAACTGGGCACCATAGTTTCTACAGTAGCAAATCCAAGATTTTTATAATCCTGCAAAATGCTGTATTGTGTGCGGAGTTTGGGGAAGGTAAAATCAGAGTAGGGCATAGCATCTTTTATATGGGTTAATAATCAAATTCTCTTACATATATTAGAGATTTCATAAATTCCATGTATTCATTTTCTTGTCCATTTTTTTTCGTAACCTGATTACGCACTACTAATGAATACATGATTCTTAGAGTAACATTTTTTTGTAAAAATGCTTGTTTTACTGTTTCAAATCGTTCTGATTTTTGTATTTTTGTACTTAAAATAGATTTGGCACGATTTAAATTTTGATCATAACTATTTTTAAAGTCATTTTCTTGGTATAAAAAAATACAATGTTCTTTTGGAGTTTTCTTGAAATTTAAGAGCTGTCCATAAGATTGCAATAATGCATCTTCAAAACGATTTAATGGCTTACACTCAAAAGTAACAAACCCACCATGTAAAGTTTTAAAATTTGTGTTTCTATCTTCTAATTTTTCAAAAATGAACAAATCGATTTCCCTGTTTGCTTTTTGATTAAGTTCATTTGTATTATAATCCATTAACTCACTAAATTCATCTTCCCTTCTCGTATTTGTTCTTGTACTTGGGTAGCAATAAATTTTGTTTCCGCCTTTTAATTTATACTCTTTCCTACTGTAGTATTCAAGTAGTTTCAGTTCTATATAAAATCCCATAACTTGTGATGCAGTAGGTAGGGTTTCTTGAATAAATTTATACAATATTGTACCTAATGCAGTTTTTTTATACACACTTTCTTTCTCTTCTATAATTTTGTAATCTATCATTTCTTTTCTTATATTATTAAATTCAGTTTTTTGTATTTCGCTAAGTATGTCTTTGTCTGGTAGATTTAAAAAATCATAATATTTTTCCGCTTTTACCCAATCAAAACCCACAGGCAAGTTCCCAAACTCAATCAAAGAGCTTTCGTCATCTTCATAGATACAATACAAAGGAATCCCTTTGAGTTGCCCCATGATAGTGATGATAGGAATGATAGCCTTGTAGCCTCCCGAAAAACACAAAATGTCGGGCTTGTGTTCTTCTATATTGTCAATCAAACTAAAAAAGCCTTTTTCTTTAAAGTCATCTCCTGCGCCTTCGCCTACTACATTTAAACCTCTGCAAATATGTGTGTCATCTTGCTTAAAATGAATGACAATATTTACTTTTTGGGCTTCTTTAGTGATATTTCCTTCAGCGTCTTTTTCTTCAGGACTTGTCTTGTGTTCATGAGGCTCACTTTTTTGATAAAACCAATCTTTTATCAACTCACACGCCAACACACTCAAAACCGTATCGGTAGCGAGTAGATACACTTCGATATCTGCGCCTACTTCTTCGGCTATGGCGAGGATAGATTTTATTTCGGCGGATATTTCGTTAGGGATTTCATTTTTAATGATGCCAAAAACATGATTTTTGAGTTCATTATAATCTTCATTTGATAAGTCAAAGTTGGTCTCTTTTTCAGATTTTGCGAAAAAGACTAAATCTTCTAATGACTCATATTGAGATTGTTTATTTGCGTCCCAATTAGTCAAGATAGATGTTCCTACAGTGGTTATTACTTTTTTGCTCATGGCTTATAAATTGATTTTAGGATTTGCAACTATAGATAATCCAAAGCCTTCGCACGCATAATTAGTGCTATTATCAAGGTCTTCAGATATATTTTGATAATGAAATAACTTTTCTATTTCTTTGTTTATTTCTTCGCCTGTTCCATCACAAGAAAAGTAATAAACCGAGCTTGTAGGAATCATTTTTTGCATAGGTTTGGGCATACCTTTACTCCCATTTGCGTTAGTAGCTTGCATATCAAAACCACCAATGGAAATAGGTTTATCTGTAACAACTGTTAATAATTCTAAAGACAAGTTACTAAATGCTATTTTAGACTTCATAGTGCTTTTATCAATCCAACTTGGTAAAAGACCCTGCCCAAATATGCAAGGAGTTAAAAAACACACTTTGAAGAAAGTCTTATTGTCTTTTGTAATTAGTTTAGGGAATGGTATTTTTTCAAGTGTGCTATTTTCTATTATTACACTTGCGGTTTTTCCCTCGCCTCCTAACTTAATAAATGTAGATTGTTCTTCAAATGGCATATCAAAATCAACCACCAAACGCATATTTTCGGGATTAAGATTCTTATTTCTATTGGCAGAAAATTGAAAATCTCCAAATCTTTGCATTTCAACGCGATACAACTTACCTTCTTCAGAAGTATTGGTTTGAGAATTACGAGCTATACCTATTTTAGCTTCTTTTGTGATGTAAGATGTAGAAATAGGCTTTACCTTTTCGTTTCCTTTTGTATATTCTTGAAAATCATTGTCTTTGAATATGGACAAATTACTATAGTTTTCTATTTGAAGTTTTTTATTTGTTTTTTTTGTAGCTATATGTTGAAAAGTATAATTTGATATGCCTACAAATTTTTCAAGCTCTAAAATACCTTTAGTATTATCTTTCTTGAAACGTCCATTTAATTCTACAAAATCTTTTGGAACAGGATAATAAAGTTTCCAATTCCCTTTTTCCTTTTCTTTTTCATTTGCATCTGTTTGATTATAAAGTTCTAAAAATATACCATTTATACGTAATTCCTTACTATTACTAATATTCTCCTCAGTAAAACCGCCTTCTTGTTGTGAAATCCAAAGGCTACGCAACGCCCCATAAATCACACTGGGCGAAGGCGGAAAGATACCATCAGCCCAAGCTTCGTCCCCCATCTCGAAGGGTTTGCCATCACGAAAAAAGAAAGTGTCTAAGGGGTTGATTCGGATAATCATAGTTTTAGTCGGTTTTAAAGTTCGTTTGCTTCAGTCAAAATTTGTTGTATGAGTTTATTACCCATGTGTATGCCGTTTTCTTTGGCTTTTTCTATAAGTGGCTTTATAGCATTTACCAAGCCCATATCTTTAGCTGTGAGCAAAATACCAAAAGTACCTTTGCACATGAAACCATTAGTTTTGGCGTAGTTTCGAGCTAAACGCTCGTCTAACAATATCAGGTCGCTTTTTAGTTCTTCTGCAAGTGTCAAAGCCTCTGCTTCTCCATCATCTAAAAACATTTTGAGGTGGATAGACATGGTTTCATTTTCTATCTTTTTTATCTCTATCCAGTCATAAGCCTTCAAATCTGTATAAAATGGCTTTTCTCTCCCTTGTTCTATTTCTACATAAACAGCTTCAGGAATGTATATTTTTTCATACAAATTTTGTAAAATACCTATTTTATCTACTCCCAAAAGTGTAATAATAGGCGTAGTATTCGAAACCACTATTTTATCCATGATGCCTTTCTTGTTTCAGTGTTTCCGCGTCTATATCATTAAACATATCTACGCCATAGCTTGCCAACACATCAAAAAAATCAATTCTTGATATGTTTAAGGCTTTTGCCGCAATGCCTGAAGATATTTTACCCAATTCAAAGAGTTTGACGAGTGCCAATTTTTTCATTTCTTCTGCAAATTCTTGCTCCTGCATACGAAGTCCAGAAGCCAATTCCGCAGGAAAATTTACCATAAATTGCGTTTTCATAAGATTTAGTCGTTTTTAAGTTCTTTGTTGATAAATCGAGCTATTTGCATAGCTTCTATAAAATTGTTTGTTTTTTCAGAAAAAAGATTTTTTACGCTTGTGATTAAATTGCTTACGTCTTTTTCAGGCATTTTAGCCCTTTCTATAGTACGTTTTATTTCGGAAAATACTATATTTCTACCAATATCTTTTTGAAAAAAGTCAGGCTTATCATCTTGCAAAAGTCTTATTTCTTGTGCCAAAACTGTTATAAACTTTTTAGAAACCTCCTCATTTTGTAATGCCTTTACTATAGTTTCTATGTGCGTCAAATTATCTTTTTCAAACTTATAAACCGTTTCATGACTTTCTCCTGAATGTTTCAGTACCGAGATGGCAAACGCATTTCGGTTGCCTTCTTCTTTTGCCTTGTGTTCCATGTCGCGGGCAGTTTTCAAGACTATGTCGAGAGGCGTTTTATAGTGTGCTATAGCTATGCCTGCGGAAAAGGTAAATCCCTCAATAGGTTGCAATTTATATTTTTCTTGCAATTTCTTATTCACACTACAATCAAATTTTTCTCTCAACTCTTTGAGTACATCAAACAAATGATATAAATTCACAAACCCCAAAAAGTCATCTCCGCCTACATATACCGCTTCGCCTTTGGGGTAGGTAAGGTAGTTTTTTGCCCATTCTGCATACTTACCCAAAAGCGTAGAAAGTTCTTTTTGATACGCCTCAAAGTCTGTATTTTCTTTGTCTTGTAAAAGTTCGCCTGAAAGGATTTTGCCCATGTTGTCGCCATCAAAACAAAGGAGTGCGTAGTATTTATCAAACTTAAAATTATACCTTTTTACGATATTATTCAAATCCTGATATTTTTTCTTAATGGTAGGCAACTTATCTATAAGGTTTCTAAGTTGGTGTTTTTTAAAATAATCTTCTGTCAAATTTTCTTCATAAAATAATTGTTCGTCAAAATGTGTTCCTATAAACTCATCTTTATACAAAGCCAATGCCTGCAAACCATCAGTAGTTTTCCAAACTGTAGAAAGCATTTGCATCAATGCGACATGAGCTGTAGAAGGAAAGCTACTATTTTTCTTATCCAAATCTGAATAAAAACGTTTGGTTAAACTTACCGCACTCAAACCTTCGTCTGCCCTCATGTTATGCACAGGCTTAGCCTCATTACTTATAAATTTAGGTTTTGACTTTTTTCCTTTGTCATCTTCATTCCAACCAAAAAACAGCGCGTTTCTTTCTCCATCGAGGCTACATTTCCTGCCTTGTTCGGGCATTTGCTCAAAGGTGCGCACATTTTTGATAGCACCTAAGTTTTGTTCTATTTTTTCGTAGGCATCTTTGTAGGTTGTTTCTATCTGCTCAAAAATCCAAAAGATTTCTAAATGATTTTCGATTTGCGTGTCGAAAGTTTTGGGCTTGTCATGTTCCTTGCCTGCACTTTTCAGGGCTTGGTAGGCAAGGTTTTTAAATTTTTCCCTTATAGCATTTTCTACCTTTTTGCCCAATGCTTCCAAATTATCACAGTTTTCGACCTTGCCCAAAAAACGATTGGGTTTAGAGTCATTTGTTGGATTGGGAAAAATAACATGATGTTCTCCAAAAGCCGTTATACCCGCTTGAGTAAGTTCCGATAAAATCCGACTGCCTGCATAGAGGTCTTGCGTTTTTCTTGCCTGCGCTATGAAAGACTGAACGGGAGAAATGGTACAAATAAATAGGTATTTCATAAAGGTAGCAAAGTTTTGATTTTCTTGAGTGCTTTGAAGATAACTTCAAAATCGGGTTTTTCATTCGCTTGGTACGGACGACTTACTGCATAATAGGTTTCACGCAATGCCATAAAAGTCCAATCCTTGCCTACCACATAACAACCATACACAGGCAAGTTGTCTTGATTCAGTTGTTGCGCCGCAAACATTTCAGCTAAAAGTTGCCCTTGTGGGTCGCCATCAGGTGATACTTCTCGTTTGTACTCATGCAAGAAAAAATAAGGTTTTCGTGGTGTTTGTTTGCCTTTTGAGAGCATCCAATCCACTCTACCTGAAATCTCCCAATCTTTTACCACCACAGATAAATTGCGCTGTGAAAAAGGCATATACGCACCTACATAATAATCCACAATCAACAATAAAGGCGCAATAAACTGCATTTTTAGCTCATCTTCATTCCAGTTTTTGTAGTATTTATTAAAATTATGGCTAAGTTTTTGTAGTTGCTCGCGTTCTATATCAGTAATAATTACAGTTTCATCTAACCAAACATCAAGTTCAGGCAAGGCATTTTGAGCAAGTCCAAATTCAATTTCGAGGTCTTCCCAAAGCCAATTTTCGAAAGATTTTTTCATTTATATCAATGTAGTTAAAATATTTGCTAATTCTATATTGATTTTATTAGTTGCATCAAAATAATTTCTTTGGTAACTTTGTATATCATTTTTACTAAGTTTTTGTCCATTTTTTAGGGTGTATCCTGAAGCATAGTTGTATGGAATAAATAGTATTTGTCCATAGTATTTATCATCGTTGTTTTTATGGACAGATATAAAATATGGCTTTGTGTGCCTTTCTATTTTTATGCCACTACCTTTCATGGGTAAAGCTATATATTGCTTTTCATTTGTGTTTAAGGTATTTTTTGCATCTCTATAAGCCATTCCTATTTCACCAAGAGCTGTATAGGCATCAGTGAAATCATTTTTGGTTTTATATAATTTTATTTCTTTAGAAAGAGCCGTATAATCAGCCATGTCATTATTGAATAACTTTAAATCTACGCAGTTCAGGTTACAGTCTTTTAGTTGAAATGAGCCAAAACCATTGCGACTTTTTGAGCCAAGTCCACCATATTCACTAAACAAATAAAATGATTTGATAATATCTGAGGTAATGTTTTCAGGAAACCTTAAAGTAATTTGAAATTGTTTTGATATTTGAAAATAAGCTCTCAAAAATGATTTATCGCTTGTTTCTTGTGTACCAAAAGCCAAATAATTAAGAATGTTACCGCCTCCGATGTTGTATTTTTTATCTATACTTGGTAGTTTATTAAAACTGTTCGATAGTGTACCTTGAGAAGTCCTTATAATTACCTTACTCCTTTGTGCAGACTCTGTCCCTCCAAAAATCACTGTTTCTTGTTCTTTGAGTTTTGAATAGTCCCAATAATCATTGTTATTTTTGTCTTTCTTTTTTTCAACCAAATGCCCATTCATAGCCCGCCACCAAAAGCGCAACGCGCCTTTGATGCTTGGGGGGCGGAGTTCGGGAACACTTTGGTCTGCGCCTGATAGGAACATAGGCGTGATGGTTTCGCAAGTAAAAGTGATAGTGTGCATAGTTGCAAAGATAAAAAAACATTTCAAAAAACCTAAAATAAACTAAAGTTTCTGTTTTCCGCAGACTTTCTGTTAAAAAAAACTTGCCTACCGACAGGGCAGGCAAG
>JAAFJK010000273.1 GCA_013298105.1 Cytophagales bacterium | reverse complement strand
AGCATTGCCACAAAGTGCAAACAAACGCTTGCCCAAGCACCCGCTATCGTAACAGTCGTGTCTGAACGTGAGATATTGCAATATGGCTGTAGAGATATAGCCGATATTCTGCGGTTAGTGCCAGGTTTTGAGTTTGGAATAGATATACTGAGTTTGTTTGGGTTAGGGTTTCGGGGCGTGTGGGCGCACGAAGGCAAGGCACTTGTGATGATAAATAACACGCCTATCAACTGTTTTGGCTATGGTAATAACAACTATTTTGGGGCTTTGCCAAGTGCCATGATAGACCATGTAGAGATTATCAGAGGTCCTGGCAGTACTTTGTATGGTGGGTTCGCTGAAGTGGCTGTTATCAATGTCGTTACCAAAAAAGGTGCAAAACTGCGTGGAGCAGAAATCACGACTTGGGCGGGTGCTATGTCCATGAAAGAACTCATACGAGGTGGAAACCTAAGTGCGGGCATCACGAAAGAACAAATGGATTTGAGCGTTCATGTGGGTACAAATTTTACACCTACTTCTATACGCACTTATACAGATTATGCAGGCAAGTCTTTTCAGATGGGTAGTCATTCGTCTTGGCGAAAATGGTCGCACATCATAGCTGAAGGTTCTTTTCATAATTTTTACTTTTCCTACAACCGCAGCGAGCAGCTTTTTCTGGCAGAAGATATATTTGGCTTTTTGTCGCCCAACCCCACTGCAGGTATTTACAGCAATCAGCTGAATTTTAGAATAGAAACACTCCGCGCTCATTATGAGTTTTGGGCAGGCAAGGTGCGTTTGAAACCCAATATAGAAATGTCAAGAGGTATTCCTATTTCTACCTCCAGTGCCAGCATTTCATATCCCAATGTTTCGCCTACTACTTATTTGATACCGTCTAATATATGGCAAAACGCCTCTATTGATGCGCGAAAATACCAAGCCGAGCTGGAGTTACAGTACACTATATCTGAAGACAACGAAATTTTAGCAGGGATAGGGGCACAAAATAATCTTTTGTACGCTATTTCTGTCAATGGCTCAAACGCTTTGCAGACAAGCGCGAATCCAGCCGACACCACCAGCTTTGTGGCACGTCCTACTTTTTACGGCTTTGCACAATACACACGACAAGGCAAAGAGTTTGGCTTTACTACAGGAGCGAGATTTGAGAACACACCTTTTGGCAATGCTTTTTTGCCTCGAATGGGTTTTACATACGTAAAACAAAAATTTAATACTAAGCTCTTGTATGGGCGTGCTTTTAGAGTACCCTTGCTTTATCAAGCCTATACACGCGAATACGCCAGAGTTACGCTAAGTCCTGAAATCACCCACACTTTTGATTTGGAAGTAGGCTATAAGATTACTACTCAAGCCTATTTGCGTGCCAATGCTTTTCACACCCAAATCAGTAACCCCATTACTTATCTTAGTTCGACTAACTCGTACCAAAATTATGGCTCTGTACGCACTGTAGGCGCGGAAGCCGAGTATAAGTGGCAAGACAAAGCGCACCAGTTTTTTATGAATCTTGCCTATTCACGCCCAATCAAAGGATTTACAAATGCAGACTTCATGAATCAATCAGCCAACGCATTTCTTGCCTTGCCTACCCTGAAAGTAAATGCGGGCGGAAGTTTTACCTACAAAAAACTAATACTTGGAAGCACTGCCACATGGCTTAGTCCAAGACACGCACAAACCCAAAACTCGGCATTGGTAAGTACTCCAACAAAAGTATTATTGGAAACCCAGAAATATCCCGCACTGTTACTTTGCAATTTGAATATTCTTTGGACAGAGGCTTTCGTAAAAAATCTAACCCTTCGATTGACAGGCTATAATATCCTCAATGCCAGTTATTTAGCCCTACAGCCTTATTATGGCGCACACGCACCTATGCCTGTGAATGACAGGCAAGTTGATTTGGCAGTCACCATAAAGCTATAAGACATTGCCTACCAGCCAGATATTGTTCTCTGCAAAACCTTGCTCTGTCCACTCCACTTGTATCCATTGGGAGGTAAGTGTGTGTACTTCCTTGCCTACGTACTGGGGCTGTATTGGCAAATCGCGTGTATATTTGCGGTCTATGAGCGTAAGTAACTCCACACTGCGCGGTCTGCCAAAAGCCGTCATAGCATCAAGCGCGGCACGGATAGTGCGTCCTGTATAAAGTACGTCATCAATCAAAATCACGCGCTTATCTTCTATGATAAAATCCACTTTGGTCATATTTGCTTTCAGAGGTGCGTCCCGTCTGCGAAAGTCATCACGATGGAACGTAACATCTAAGTAGCCTATCGGCACTTGGATTTGTGCCAGCTCGGAAAGTTTTTTACTGATTTTTTCTGCAAAAAAAATCCCGCGCGGTTGCAAACCCAAAATAACGGATTGGCTAAAATCTTGGTGGTTTTCTATCAATTCGTGGGCTAAACGACTGAGCGTAATATCGAGAAGCTGGGGGCTAAGAAGGTGCTTTTTTTCCATATTGCAAAGATAAAAGATATTTCCGATTTTCGATTTATGATTTTTTATTTTCAATTTATATTTTCAAGTTATTGATAATGAGTGTTTTATAAAAAATAAAAGTCCCTTATAGCTTTTCTTTTAAAAAAACATCAAAAAAAACATCAAAAAATTTGGATATATCGACTTCATATCCTAATTTTGCAGTGCGGAAAAGTGTAACGGTTGCACGTGAGGCTCATAACCTCGAGGTAGTGGTGTTCAATTCCTACTTCCGCATCTAAAAAAGCCAAACATTTTGTTTGGCTTTTGTTATAAATAAAATAATTGTCTGTGGGACACAGGCAACGGCTTGAGTCTTTTTTTGGATTGCCAACCAAAAAAAAGGCGCGTACTTCTAACTTCAAATTTCTAACTTCCTCATGCGTTTACTGTTTCATACCCAAAAGTACCAATACCTTGCCGAGAAAATCCTTGCTATGGGAGGCATAGAGGCAGGCAAGACTGAAGTAAAATATTTTCCTGATGGCGAACGCTATCAACGCCTATTGAGCGAAGTAGAGAACAGAGATGTTGTGCTTTTGGGAGGCACTGTATCTGACAGCGATACTTTGGAGTATTACGACCTTGCCTGCGCGATAGAAAAGCAGGGCGCGAGTTCGCTTATCATGCTTATTCCTTATTTTGGGTACTCTACTATGGAGCGAGCTGTCAAGCGGGGCGAAGTCGTAACCGCCAAAAGTCGTGCAAGATTGCTCTCGGCTATCCCAAATACAGGCAAGGGCAATCATGTATTTTTGTTGGATTTGCATACAGAAGGGTTGCCACACTATTTTGAAGGCGACATTCAGCCCACGCATTTTTATGCCAAAGAACTTGTGATAGAAGCGTGTAGAGAGTTTGGAGGAACGGATTTTACACTTGCCTGCACAGACGCAGGGCGGGCAAAGTGGGTGGAGTCCTTGGCAAACGACATGGGCGTACAGCCCGCTTTTGTATTCAAAAAACGCTTGAGTGGCGAAAGTACCTCCATCACAGGCATCAATGCAGACGTGGCAGGCAAGGTAGTAGTGATTTATGATGACATGATACGCACAGGTGGCTCGCTCATCAAAGCGGCAGAAGCCTACAAAGCGGCAGGCGCATCTGCCATCTATGCCGTAACCACGCATGGGATATTTCCAAACAATGCCCTTGAGAAAATAAAAAACAGTGGACTTTTTACAAAATTGGCTACTACAGACAGTCATTATAACTCCAGCCTTTTGGCAGACGATTTTTTGGTAGTAAAAAGCGTGGCAAAGATTTTCCACCCCAAGCTATTGTACCCAAAATCATAAGTCTATTTTGTGATTCGCGTCCTCACGAACCACACAAAAAATCTTGCCTGCCTGCGCTATATGGACTGGGCTTAACTTTGTTCGGTTCTTAAAAGAGGCTGTAGCACAGGCTTCTCGCCTGTCGTTTTCAAGTCATAAACAGGCTGGAAGCCTGTTCTACAGTTTTGCCTCCGTAATAACTCTCGAAGAACCCTTTGTTCTATAGTTTACTTGCTAATAACTTTGCATAAGGAATGAAAATAAAATAACATGACAATTTCACTCACGCGAAGCCACGCTGTAAGCGTCTGTTGGTATTGCTCAACCGCGTAAAATCTTGATAACAGACGCTTACAGCGTGGCTAAATATGCTCAAGTTATTTTTTACTCGTTCCCAAGTTTGTAAAAGCAGATATAGAAGCTAATTTTTAAGAAAAAAATCACGACTTTCGCTTGCTTTTTTCTATATCTCCCAGCTCAATATTCAGGGCTTGCACTGACATAAAAAGCTCTATGATAGACCACGCAAGAGATAAGAGCATCAAAATTAGGCTTCCACCAAATACGTACTTGCCTGCCCGCGCGAACCCTTCGAAAAGCAAAAACATAGAAAGTACACATAAAAAAAGGCTCAACACACCAAAGAGTTGCATATTGCGTATCATCAAGAGCCTGCTTCGGAGCGAGTTGATTTGGTTACGTACTTTGTCGTCTTGCGTGGTACGATATTCTTTGCTCAAAAGGCGTACTAAAGTAGCTATTGCCAAAAAACGATTCGTATAGGCTAACAACAACAGCGAAATAGCTGGGAAAAGCAAAGCGGGAGTTCCTACATTCATGGGGCAAAATTAGTGATGTTTTGGTATTTTGAAAAATATTTCTTTGTTAAGAAAATGATTATTTGACTATTTTTGCTACTTTTGCAACATAGCAAGCCTCGAAATACGCATGAAAAAGCCTAAAAAAATAACCGTAAAATTTTTCCTCAATACTTTTTTGCATGAGATAGCCCTGCCCAATGGCAAAATGGGAAAACCCCTCTACGTACAAATCACTTATGAAAGGCGAAACACGCAAATAAAATGTAGCTATGCAGGTTATTACGAATCTTATGAAGTCGTAAAAAAAGACCATAGTGATATTTTGGCATTTGAAGACCGCCTGCTACGCAAATCTGTCCAATATGAGCTTGACCAAAAAGGCGAGGAATTTCAACTGCATGGTTTGGGCAAAAAATACGATACCTATTCGCAAGGCATTCATCGAATCTTTGACAACTACATGAAGATGCGCCTCCGCGAAGTCTATCAAAAACAAGCCCAACCTGCGCGTTTTTTTGATGTGTTGCACATAGACCGTCCCACAGTCGACTTCTTTTTGCTGTATGAGGCAGGCAAGCGACTTTTTGATAACCTTGAAAAAATCATCAACCCCGTTTTAACTGAAGAAATCGCTATCTACAAAACTTATTATGACTTTTATGCGCATGAGCTAAAAAATCACGTTTTTGACTTTCCTACTGTCATAGACTGGCTTGACGGCTCTCATGTGAAAGTGGCGGGAGAAAAATTCTATAAATTCTATCAAGCAGACAAGGAAAAGACAGAAAAAGCCCTTAACCTTTTGAAAAAAATTATAGATACCAAAATGGCGATGGAGCAATAAAAGAGATTATCTAATCTAACTAATTCAATATGAATTAGTTAGATTAGACAATCTAAAAATTTGTAAGAATCAAATAGAGGTGTGATTTCTTACTTATTGGCTTGGTAGTAAGTATTTACTTGTGTCCAATTTACAAGATTCCAAAAAGCTCCGATATAGTCGGCTCTGCGATTTTGGTATTTGAGGTAATAGGCGTGTTCCCAAACATCTAAACCCAAGATGGGTTTTCCGCCACAACCTGCATCAGCCATAAGTGGGCAATCTTGATTGGTAGTAGAGCATATCTCGAGTGTGCCGTTGTTTACACACAGCCACGCCCAGCCCGAACCAAAACGCGAAACTGCCGCTTTCGCAAAATCTTCTTTGAACTTATCAAAAGAACCAAAAGCGGCTGTGATAGCTTCTCCCAGCTCTCCAGTTGGCACACCACCTCCTTGAGGGGAGAGGATAGACCAAAACAAAGAGTGATTGTAATGTCCGCCACCATTGTTGCGTACAGGCATATTGTCGCGCCCCAATCCTGTGATGATTTGCTCAATCGTTTTGCTTTCGAGGTCTGTACCTGCTATAGCATTGTTGAGGTTTGTGATGTAGGCTTGATGATGTTTGCCATAATGGATTTCCATTGTTTGGCGGTCGAAGTGTGGCTCAAGCGCGTGTGAGGAATAGGGCAATAAAGGTAGTTCGAATGCCATGAAGTAGAAAAAATTAGTTTTAGCTATAACCCAAAAAAGGCTATAAAGGTTCGAGGTTTTGGATATTTTTAAGTTTACACAAATTTTTTGAACAGTTGCAAAATCTGGTCTTTTGTTTTTGTGTAAGGCGGATAAAGCAATTTTATGGTCGTGAGTCCTATGCGTTGATGCAAGACTGCCCTTTCATTTGAGAAAGCTAAAAAGCCATGATGCCCATGTGTTTTGCCTATGCCACTGTTGTTTACGCCTCCGAAGGGAAGGTCGGGGTTGCCGATGTGCGTGAGCGTGTCGTTGATACAAGTCCCGCCTGCAGTGGTATGATTCAGGACATAGTCGCAATTTTGATTGTTTTGTCCAAAAAAGTACAATGCCAACGGTTTGGGTTTGGTGGCTATGTATTGGGTAGCTTCTACCATACTTTTGATAGAAATAATAGGTAAAACGGGACCAAATATTTCCTCTTGCATGATGCTGTGCGTGTCTTGTACGTGCGTAAGTAGGGTAGGGGAGATGAAGTTTTCACTTTCGCGCATTTCGCCCCCAAAGATAACTTTTGCGCCATTTTCTACGGCATTGTTTATGAGCGTTTTGATACGTAAAAAGTGGCGTTGGTTTACGATACGGGCATAATCTTTGGACTTGCCTGCCTCCGCGCCATAAAAAGTTTGGATACTTTCCTGCAAAAGTCGCGTAAATTCGGGCTGTACTTTTTCGTGTACCAGCAAATAGTCAGGCGCAATACAAGTCTGTCCACAGTTGATGAATTTGCCCCATGCTACTTTTTCTGCCGCGTCTTTGAGGTCTGCCGTTTCGTCTATGATGGCAGGCGACTTGCCTCCCAGCTCCAGCGTAACGGAGGTAAGATGCTCGGCGGCGGCTCTCATGACTACTTTGCCAAGCATAGGACTGCCTGTAAAGAAAATGTGGTCAAATGGCTGTTGCAGAAGTGTTTGAGCCACTACTGCATCACCTTCTATGACAGCTACTTCTTCTTCAGCGAATAGTTCACTGAGCATTTTGCGCATGAAGGCGGACGTATGTGGTGTAAGTTCGGAAGGCTTCAAGATAGCTGTATTGCCTGCCGCGATAGCATAAATGAGCGGATCGAAAGTAAGCTGAAAGGGATAGTTCCAAGGCGATATAATCAAACACACGCCTTTTGGCTCATACATAATACGGCTCGAGCTTCCCAAAACTGTAAGGGGGGTAGCCACACGCTTAGGCTTCATCCAGCCCGATAAGTGGCTGACAATGTGCGAAATACTCGAGAGGATAGGCAAAATCTCAGTAAGGTCTGTATCTACAGGCGACTTTTTGAAGTCCTGATAAATTGCTTCTTGCAAGCCTTCTCGATGCTTTATGATAAGTTTTTTGATAGCTTTTAGCTTCGCTATGCGTTCAGAAGCAGTCGTATTTTTATATTTCTGGGCGTTTTTGCGTTGCAGTTCAAAAACTTGTTCTATAGATTGAGTTTCGTGTTTTTCCATACGCAAAGGTATAAAAAAACTGTTTCAAATACGATTATTTCATTTTTTCGTGCTAATTTTTCAGCAACTTGTCGCTGTTGGCAGGCAAGGTTGTTATTGTTTAGGATTCTATTTTGATGTCATATATTTCGTTAAATTCTTCTACCAACTCCCAAAGCTGTTTGCCAAGTTTGTATTGTGCAAAATACACCATATCATAGGGTATTTTGCCATAATATGCCTGTGCAATCCCACCTGCCATAGCCGCCAGCGTATCTACATCTCCTCCCAGTGAAACTGCCAAACGTATGCAACTCTCAAAATTGTGAGAGTCCAAAAAAGCCACGATAGCCTCTGGTACTGTCCCCTGACAAGAAGCATCAAACGTATAAGTAGGACGTATTTGGGCAATGGTTCTTTGTAGATTGTAGCCAAAAGTATCTGCTATATAAGTGCGTATTTCTTCTTTGCTTTTGCCCTCACGCGCCAAAAAAATAGCACTTGCGATGGCTTCCGCGCCTTTGATGCCTTCAGGGTGGTCGTGGGTAGCCGATGCGCTTTCTTTAGCTTCAGAGAGGACTTCATATAGTTTATTGAACGCAAATCCAACAGGGCTTACGCGCATGGCAGAGCCATTGCCATAACTTTGATACGGCGCGAGGTCGTCTGAAGCCAGCCATTGTTTGAATCTGCCTCCATAGCCTCTATTGGGAAAATTGCGCCCATACATTTTGTAGTTTTCAGGATACGCGCCGCCATGCAACAGGGTATCAGCTGTAGCGAGTGTCATCACTGTATCGTCTGTAAAATGCGAATAGGCTGTAAAGAGCTTGAAATTGGTAGCGCGCGCTTGGCTACCTTCATAGACCGAGCCTATAATATCGCCTACTATAGTTCCCACCATAACATTGTAAGTTTAGAAGTCCTTGCAAATATAATAGATTTTTGTAATTTTTGCGCATCAGGAACGAGTAAAAAATAAGATGACACTAATTTTGCACGATATTTTGGGCTTAGACAAGGCGCAATAGAAGCGCGAAGCGGTGTTTCGTAATGATATTGCAACGAAGTATAAGCCCAAAAGATAAGCAAAAAGGGCAAGTTATTTTTTACTCGTTCCTCATGCAGGCAAGTTTGTTTTTTAGTTTGATTTTGATATATTTGCAAAATGATGAAAAATATGCTGTATTTGCATGGACTGATGGGGTATCCTACGCCCGAAAAAATGAGCCTATTAGCTCCAAAAGCTGAAAATTTATACTATCCTTCGCTGGATTATTTCAATCACCCCGATTTGTTTGGGTGGCTTTTGGGAGAAGTGGCGGATAAGAAAATAGATTATATCGTGGGTAGCTCGGCGGGTGGACTGATGGCTTATTGGCTTGCGCGGCGCGTGGGCTGTAAGGCGTTGTTATTCAATCCTGCCCTTGCTAAGTTTTCGGTACGTGCAGACATCACACAGCACATGACAGGCTACTTGCCTACCCAGCCGTTCTTTTATGACATTGTGATAGGTACTGAAGACGATACGATTGTCCCCCAAACAACTTTTGATTTTTTAGCTACCCATGACTTGCCTGCCCACTACCAACTGCACATACGCGAAGGGCTGGGGCATAGGATAGATATTGATACATTCAGTTGGGCAGTGGGACTGATACCTTAGTAATATACAAAAAAAAGCCTAAACCAACTTGGTTTAGGCTTCTTCTTATTTCCTGAATTTATTATTGTTATTGAAAGGCTTTTTGTCGCGGTCATCTTTGCTGTATTCTTTGCGCTCGCGGGGTGGTTGTTCTACATAACCTTCGGGTTTGGGCAGTAGCACTTTGCGCGAAAGGCGGAGTTTGCCGTCTTTGCCTACCTCTATGAGTTGCACCTCTATCTCGTCCCCTATATTCAGTACGCCTTCTACTTTTTCTAAGCGTTCCCAAGTGATTTCGGAGATATGCACAAGTCCATCTACGCCAGGCAAAATTTCTACAAATGCACCAAAGGGCTGTATCGAGCGCACCTTGCCTGCATAGATAGTCCCTACTTCGGGTACAGTCGTAAGGGCTTTTACGCGCTCTATAGCCGCGTTCATGCTATCAGCATTTGTCGCAAAAATAGTTACTAAGCCATGGTTTTCTTTTTCTTCTATGTTTACAGTCGCTTTAGTTTCGCGTTGCATTTCTTGGATTACCTTGCCTCCTGTACCTATCACTGCGCCTATTTTATCTACAGGGATTTTGATTTGGGTGATACGTGGCGCATTTGGTTTCATGTCTTCTCTTGGCGTGGTAATGGCTTCAAGCATTTTGCCTAAGATGTGGATACGTCCTTCTTTGGCTTGTGCAAGGGCTTTTTCAAGGATTTCATAAGAAAGTCCATAGACTTTCATATCCATTTGGCACGCTGTAATACCTTCGGCAGTCCCTGTAACTTTGAAATCCATGTCGCCCAAGTGGTCTTCATCTCCCAATATATCCGAAAGAACCGCGTACTCGCCTGTTTCAGCATCAGAGATAAGCCCCATAGCAATACCCGCGATAGCCCCCTTGATAGGCACACCTGCGTCCATAAGTGCAAGTGTTCCTGCGCATACGGTAGCCATAGAAGACGAGCCATTGGATTCTAAAATATCCGAAACTACGCGAATGGTATAAGGATAGACTTCTTCAGGAGGCATCACAGGCTGTAGGGCGCGGAACGCCAAATTGCCATGTCCGATTTCTCTGCGACCAGGACCTCTGT
>JAAFJK010000044.1 GCA_013298105.1 Cytophagales bacterium | reverse complement strand
ACAAATGTGGTAGGGACAAATTTTTTTCCTGCTTGGGGTCAAAATCCGCCCGTAATTGTTACACAACCTATGATTGCGGGCAATACCACAATGCGCTATGCTAATTTTAGTTATCAAGGTATAGAGTTGGCAAGTGCACAAAATGTATCTTCTTACGGCTTCTTGCACCTTGATTATTATACCACCAACTCGACAGGCTTAGAGGTTTTCCTTATTAGTCCACCCAATGAAAAGCCTTCTACTTTGACTGTACCTACTTCTGGCTGGAGAAGTGTAGATATTCCTTTGTCTGCCTTTACAGGGACAGGTGTTAATTTGAATTCAATACTACAATTCAAATTTGCTGGTGGTACAGGCACAAGTGATATTTTCTTAGACAATATCTACTTCTACAAAACAGGAGGCGGTGGAGGAGGCTGTCCAACGCCTACAGGTGGCGAGTTCATAACAGATGGTGGTTTTGAGGCAAATGCAGGATGCTGGGAGCTTATAGTGAATCAGGCAGGTACTTCTTCTACGATTGTAACAAATGTCAATAACGGTGGTACTAACTCTGCACGCATAAAAACTGCTCCAGCCGCCAACCCTGCCATCAAACAAACTCGTTTTGGTGTTGGAAATATTCTACCCAATACAACGTATGTGGTAAAATTTGACATACGTGCAGATGTGGCTGACCCTGTTGCCAATGGTGCTGTATTGAAAGCCGCCGCGTTTTCTGAAGCCGCAGAAGGTTCTGGTAATCCTGCCACAAGGCACGAACTCATAGGTGGGGAGGGAAATGTACCAAGCACTTGGGCAACAAAAACTTTAACCTTTACAACACCAGCATCTGCCGCTAATGTGGCAGGAGGGCTATCTCTCTTGATAGAACTGGTAGGTGGTGGGGCTCCAACAACTGGTACTATCTTCATAGACAACGTATCTTTAAAAGTTCAATAAGAAATATATAGCATAGGCATCTTGCCTGTTCAGATGGGCAGGCAAGCTACTTGTGCTACATATTTCTAACAAAAAATGGTTTCATAAATAAAAAACTTTTCTATGAATATCCTCAAAACTAAAAATATACTACTCGCTACAGGGTTTCTTTGTGCTACTACATTTTTGAGTAGTTGCCAAATAGATGCCGTACAAACCTTGCCTGAAAGAAGCTGGGAATTGGTTTGGAGTGATGAATTCAATGGCGCGGCAAACTCTGCGCCTGATGCTACCAAATGGGCATTTGACTTGGGAGGCGGCGGTTGGGGCAATGCTGAATACCAAGTTTATACTAACAAACCTGAAAACGTTTCTTTAGATGGGGCAGGCAAGTTGCGTATTACAGCCATACGCAATGCGGGACCTTCTTACACCTCTGGAAGACTCAAAACTAAAGGACTTTTTTCACAAAAGTATGGTCGCTTCGAAGCAAGTATCAAAACCCCTACAGGACCTGGCATCTGGCCTGCCTTTTGGATGCTTGGAAGCAATATCGATACAACGCCTTGGCCTCAATGTGGCGAAATTGACATCATGGAACAACGTGGACAGCAATCAAACATTACGATTGGAAGTGTCCACGGACCTGGTTATTCGGGTGGCAACGCCATTTCAAAATCCTATGCCATTCAAAATAGGCGATTTGATGCAGATTATTTTATTTATGCGGTGGAGTGGGGCGAAGGCTACATCGACTTTTTTGTAAATGATTTCTTATACAAAAGAATTACGCCAAGTGATGTTACAGGACAATGGGTGTATGACCAACCCTTTTTCTTAATACTCAATGTAGCTGTAGGCGGCAATTTTGTAGGCTTTCCTACTGATGGCACACCCTTTCCACAAACTATGTTGATAGATTATGTGAAGGTGTATAAACAAAAATAAAAAATGTAGGGGCGAACCTGCGTGTTCGCCCAAATAATGTAGGGGCAAACCTATGTGTTTGCCCAAATCTCAAAACCCATAAAATAATCATCATGGAAACATTAAAAAGCCTTGTACTCAACGGAGAGACTTTTTATAAAATTTCGAATGTGCAAGAGATGCGCCCATTTTTTATGAGCATCGTAAGCGATTCCAATCATTGGCTTTTTGTGTCCAGCAATGGCGGCATCAGTGCAGGCAGGAAGAATGCCGAGTTCTCGCTGTTTCCGTATTATACAGACGACAAAATAACGGACACTGCCGAGATGACAGGAAGCAAAACGCTTATTCGAGTACGTCAAAATGGGAAAATTATTTTATGGGAGCCTTTTTCTGTTCGCAGTGAAGGACATTTTACCATTACGCGAAACCTCTACCAAAATAGGTTTAGCAACAAAGTTATTTTTGAAGAAATCAACCAAGAACTTGGCTTGAGTTTTCAATACGAATGGAACTCAAGCAATATGTATGGTTTTTTGAAGCAATCTAAATTAACCAATCTTGCCTCCCAAACACAAGAAATTGAGTTTATAGATGGCATTCAAAATGTCCTTCCCTACGGTGTGCCAAGCGATTTGCAAACGAAGGTAAGTAATTTGGTTGATGCCTACAAACGCACCGAATTGGTAGCCGAAACAGGGTTGGCAATGTTTGCTTTGAGTGCCATTATCGTAGATAAAGCCGAGCCAAGCGAAGCCCTGAAAACAAATTTGGCGTGGAGTGCGGGCTTAGAAAAACCTGTTTATTTGCTTTCTTGCCTACAATTTGCGCGTTTCAGGAAAGGCGAAAACGTTATTCAAGAAACAGACATCAAAGGCGAAAAAGGCGCGTATTTTGTAGCAAGCCATTGCACGCTTGAGGCAGGCAAGGAAAAAACGTGGTCTATAGTGGCGAATGTGAACCAAACACACGCTTCTACGATTGCGCTAAATGAAGAAATTAAAAATACCCTCTCTTTTGGAGAGGGCAGGGAGAGGCAATCACTCATAGGCAAGGTTTTAACAGACGTACAAGCAGGCACAGAGCGTTTAACCGCACTTGTGGCAGGGGCTGATGCGTTGCAATATACAGCAGACGAACTGAAAGACACACGACACTTCTCGAATGTGCTTTTCAACATTATGCGAGGTGGTATTTTTGATGACAATTACCAAATCGAAAAACACGACTTTGAAACTTACCTACAAAAAGCAAGCAAACAGGCATTCGAAAGTGCGCAAGATGCACTCAAGTCCTTGCCTGCCACGTTTTCGCTTTTTGAACTGAAAAATATAGTACAACCTCCCTCCCTGCCTCCCTCCAAATTGGAGGGAGGAGAAAAGCCCCTCTCCAATGTTCCCCCTTCGGGGGTTAGGGGGCTTGGACTTGACTTTGTCCGATTAGCAACCGAATATTTACCCCTAAAATTCAGCCGCAGACATGGCGACCCAAGTCGTCCTTGGAATCAGTTTTCTATCAATACGAATAGCGAAATTGACGGTTCAAAAATATTGGATTATCAAGGAAATTGGCGCGATATATTCCAAAATTGGGAGGCATTGGCGTATTCTTACCCCGAATTTATAGAGGGAATGATTTACAAATTCCTCAATGCTTCGACCTTTGATGGCTACAATCCTTACCGCGTTACCAAAGATGGCTTCGATTGGGAAACCGTAGAGCCTGATAATCCTTGGGCGTACATTGGTTATTGGGGCGACCACCAAATTATTTACCTCTTGAAGTTCTTGGAATTTGCAGAACAAAAACAAGCAGGAGCTATCGAGGGACTGTTGGGCAGGCAAGGTTTCGTGTATGCGAATGTGCCGTACCAAATAAAACCCTACAGCGAAATTGTCAAAAATCCGAAAGATACGATTGTTTTTGACAACGAAAACGAGCATAAAATCCATGCACGCATCAAAACCATGGGCGCAGATGGGGCATTGCTTACGAATAAAAATAACGAAATACACCGCGTAAATTTTGCGGAAAAAATATTAGCCACGCTCCTTAGCAAACTTTCGAACTTTGTGCCAGAAGGTGGAATTTGGATGAACACCCAACGCCCCGAATGGAATGATGCCAACAACGCCCTCGTAGGCAATGGACTTTCGATGGTTACGCTGTATTATTTGCGTAGATTTTTGAAATTCTTTGAAGGCGTTTTGCAGAAATCGCAGACGCAAAACTTAGAAGTTTCAGCAGAATTGCATACATTTTTTACAGAAATAACGGCAGTTTTCACACAACACGCCAACACACTTGCCTCACCTATCGATGGGCAGGCAAGGAAGCAAATCACTGATAAATTAGGCAAGGTGGCAAGCGATTACAGAACCAATATTTATGAAAGTCATTTCAGTGGCGAAAAGAAAACTATTTCGACTACCGATTTTGTAAAATTGATAGATACTGCCCTTGCCTATATGGAACATTCCATCAAGGCGAACAAACGCCAAGACAACCTTTATCACGCCTATAACTTGCTGAATTACAGCGTGAGCGGAAGCGAATTTACTATTACGCACCTAAGCGAAATGCTTGAGGGACAAGTAGGGGTGTTGAGTTCAGGCTACCTTTCTGCGCAGGAAAGTGTGGAAGTGCTTGATGCCTTGCGCCAAAGTTCGCTCTATAGGCAAGACCAAAACAGCTACATTTTGTATCCGAACAAAAACCTGAAAGGCTTTTTGCAAAGAAACGACATACCCAAAAACTTGTTTGTAAGCTCGAAGCTCTTGATGCAATTATTGATGGATTCGAACAATACCATTGCAGAAAAAGACGTAAAAGGAGGCTATCATTTCAACGGCAATTTTAAAAATGCTGATGATTTGAGTCACGCTTTAGCAGGTTTGGCAGGCAAGTATCAAGACTTGGTAAAAACTGAAAAAGCCTTAGTATTAGACATTTTTGAGGAAGTGTTTAACCACAAAGAGTTTACAGGCAGGTCAGGTACATTTTATGGCTACGAAGGTTTGGGTTCTATTTATTGGCACATGGTTTCGAAGCATCTTTTGGCAGTACAAGAAACTTGCCTACGTGCCGCATCACTTAACCTCCCTCCCGACCTCCCTCCAAATTGGAGGGAGGAGAAAGCCCCTCTCCAAAATGGAGAGGGGTTTGGGGAGAGGTTAAACGCGCATTTCCACGAAATTTTTGAGGGAATTGGCGTGCATAAATTGCCTGAAGTCTATGGTGCTTTCCCTGTAACGCCTTATTCGCATACGCCTTTCAACAAAGGTGCGCAACAACCAGGTATGACAGGGCAGGTAAAAGAAGATATTTTAAGCCGTTTTGGAGAATTGGGCATTTGTATCAAAGAAGGAAAATTGCATTTTGAACCTACTTTGCTTCAGAAAGAGGAGTTTTTGACAGTCGAGAAAAAGGTGTTTTTCTTTGATGTGCAGGGCAAAAAGCACGAAACAATGGTAGGCAAGAATGCTTTATTTTTTACTATCTGTAGCGTGCCTGTAGTCTATGAAATGGCAGAAACGGAGGGTATAGAAGTCGTGGACGACAAGGGCGTTTCGAAGGCATACAACCAAACTTGCCTGCCTGCGGAAGACTCGGCAAACCTATTCAAACGCAATGGGAAAATAACCGCGATAAAGGTGAAAATAAAACTGTAGCTCTGTAGCACAGGCATCTTGCCTGTGTATAAAAAAATGAAAAAAGTGCGAAAATGTAGGGGCAAACCTACGTGTTTGCCCTGTTTCGTACACAAATTTTGAATGAAAATGAACATTTGTGTTATTCAAAAGGGCGAACACGTAGGTTCGCCCCTACAAAAACATGAAAAAACTTTCTAACATCTTCAATGTGTAAACCCAAAATAATGAAAATTTTACAGATTTTAGAAGAAATAAATTTACTTTCAGAAACTACAGGACAACAATATAAATTATTGCCAACTATCACGCAAAAGGAGGAAATAGACCTTTTAGCAGTTTTTGGCGTAGATTTTCCACAAGATATGCTCAAACTTTATAAAGAATTCAATGGAATAGATGAATACATGAAAATGGCAGAAGCGTGGGTACTCATACACCATTTTGTTTGGAGTTCTACAAGAGTTATAGAGGAATATAAAAATCTCATGCCTCAAATACAAGGCAAGATATTTTTTGCAGATGCAGGAAATGGCGAGTCATTTTGTATTGACAGGCAAAGTCAAAGCGTATTTGTTTGGTATCCTATAGAAAATGAATTGCGTGAATTAGCAAAAACAGTTGATACTTTTTTAGAAAAGTGGATAGTGGGAGAAATCAAAATTTAGAAGATTTAATTTTGCCTTGCCTGCCTACAGGCGTGGGTAGGCAAGGTTTACAATAAAATCATTTTTTGTTATGATTTGTGTATGAAAAAAATATTATGGGGTTGGGGGCTTTTATTCCTTACCTTTACAACTTTCGGTTGTGTAACAATGAAAAATACCAAAAGAAATATTACCGCTTCGCAAATATTAGGCAATCCTGACTACCTCGCTATCTCTTACGGAGGCTACCGCACCGTAAGCAGGCGCGTTACGCCTACCGTTGCGCAACTGAAAGAAGACATGAAAATTCTTTCGGCAATGGGCGTGAAAGTCATCAGAACCTACAACGTACATTTGCGGGAAGTGAACCATATTTTGACAGCCATAGAAGAACTGAACAAGGAAAGTCCAAAATTTGAGATGTACGTAATGCTCGGGGCGTGGATTGACTGCAAAAATGCATGGACAGGCTTCGAACCCAATCACAACGAAGAAAGCGAAAGAAATCCTACTGAGATAGAACACGCTGTAGAATTAGCCAAAAAATACCCTGAAATCATCAAAGTCATAGCTGTAGGCAACGAAGCGATGGTAAAATGGGCAAGCGCGTATTATGTGCAACCTGCCGTTATTTTGAAATGGGTAAAACATTTACAGGCATTGAAAGCGAAAGGCGATTTGCCTAAAAATTTGTGGATAACAAGCTCCGATAACTTCGCTTCTTGGGGTGGTGGCTCGCCTGACTATCATGTAGCTGATTTGAACGAACTTATCAAAGCTGTAGATTATATTTCCTTGCATACCTACCCCATGCACGACACGCATTACAATCCTGTTTTTTGGGGTGTGCAGGCAGGCGAGGAAGGCAAGTCGAAAGAAGAACAGATAGAGTTGGCAATGGAACGCGCTATGCAATATGCTATTTCGCAATTTGAAGCAGTTAAAAAATATATGCAAAGTTTGGGTGTAGAAAAGCCCTTGCACATTGGCGAAACAGGCTGGGCAAGCTCTTGCAATGAACTTTATGGCAATAAAGGCTCAAAGGCAACAGACGAATATAAGTCAGGTATTTTCTTTCAAAAAATGCGCAAATGGACAAACGAAAACAAAGTTTCGTGCTTTTATTTTGAAGCCTTTGATGAAATTTGGAAAGATGCCTCGAATGCAGGTGGTTCTGAAAATAATTTTGGGCTTTTTACGCTTGATGGAAAGGCAAAATGGGCAGTTTGGGATTTGGTGGATAAGGGTGTTTTCAAAGGCATGATGCGCGATGGAAACCCTATCCAAAAAACGCATGAAGGCAATTTTCAGAAATTGTTGGACAGTGTAGAAGCCCCACCGAAAAAATAATGATGTAGAACAGGCATCTTGCCTGTTTAGGAAGAAAAAGTGAAATTATACACAGGCAAGATGCCTATGCTACATATCTCCATCTTGCCTGTTTAGGAAGAAAAAGTGAAAAT
>JAAFJK010000615.1 GCA_013298105.1 Cytophagales bacterium | reverse complement strand
ATAGATAGAGATTTGAATGCAAGTTTGAATCTTGAGAAATTGGCGGTGAGCTACACCGTGTCCGCCTGTGGAGCCTCGAAAAAGCCTGTGTCAAATGGCACAGGGGGGCTACGAAGCAGGAAGTGAATATCAAATGTATAAGTTTGTATAAGTTTTACGTAGCGGTGTTTGTAGGTTTGAAATCCTTGCCTACCACCTATAAATTGGTTTCTGATGTTGTACTTCGTTTTTTTTCGGTTGGCAATCCGCTTGCGGTTGTCAATCCGAAAAAAAGACCGCGAACAAATAACGACATAATTAATTTGTGAAAGAGGCACGCATATAACGCGGATTTTACAGATGACATATAAAAAATCCGTCAAAATCCGCTTAATCTGCGTTATCCGCGTGCTAAAAGCGGTCGTTATCAAAGTACAAGCACTT
Organism: Cytophagales bacterium; assembly: GCA_013298105.1. Taxonomy (GTDB): domain Bacteria; phylum Bacteroidota; class Bacteroidia; order Cytophagales; family Microscillaceae; genus RDXI01. Next base: position 2,463 of record JAAFJK010000615.1, on the reverse strand, counting down.
ACAGTATCTTTTTTTGTTTATCTCATATTGTGATAGACATTCTGCACGTCCTCATCTTCGTCAAGTTTATCCAAAAGTTTTTGGAGTTCTTCCTCCTGTTCTGGCGTGAGTTCTTTTGTTTCTTGGGGAATACGCTCAAATTCAGCCTTCAAAATATTAAATTTACGGTCTTCGAGGGCTTTTTGGATAGACCCAAAATCATTGGGCGCGGCATAAATGGCTACCTCGCCTTCGTCTGCGAATACTTCTTCTACGCCAAAATCTATCATTTCGAGTTCAAACTCCTCTACATTGATGCCTGTGTCTTCTATGCGAAAATGGCATTTTCGCTCAAACAAAAAGTCAAGCGCACCCGATACTTCCAATGTACCGCCTGACCTTGTAAAATAGCTTCTTAGATTGGCTACAGTGCGGTTGTGGTTGTCTGTGGCACATTCTACTATGATGGCTATTTTGTGGGGACCACGTCCTTCATACACTATTTCTTTGTAGTCCGCTTCATCTTTAGAAGTGGCACGTTTGATAGCTTTTTCCACATTCTCCTTGGGCATATTGATAGCCTTTGCGTTTTGAATGATGGCGCGGAGTTTGGAGTTGGTGGTAGGGTCTGCGCTTCCAGCTTTGACAGCCATGACGATTTCACGCCCTATTTTGGTAAATGATTTTGCCATTTGCCCCCAACGTTTCATTTTGCGGGCTTTACGATATTCGAATGCTCTTCCCATAAGAGGTTTGAGGTTTGAGGTTTGAAGTACGAGCTAAAAATATAGTTTTTGCAAAATTACTGATTTTCCGCAATAACTTTCCAAAAGCCAAAAATGTTAAATGTTCCTTGATAAATGTGGTTCTTTGAAAGTTATTGCGGGATTTACTGAATCCCCCGCGTAGCTATTCTGAAAGAATCCCCTGTTACGACTTTGTGCGGTGCTAAAGCGGTAACAGACGCTTACAGCGTGGCTCATTCTTTAGTAGGCTTCCGTAATAGCTTTCGAAGAACCAAAAATGTTAAATGTTCCTTGATAAATGATAAATGATAAATGTTAAATGCTACTTGCCTGCACATCTTTGGCAATCTTGCCTACCAAGCCCTGAAGTACCTTGCCAGGTCCAGATTCATAAAACTCTGTAGCCCCATCTTTTACCATATTTTGTACGATTTGTGTCCACTTCACAGGTCCTGTAAGTTGTGCGATTAGATTTGCCTTGATGACAAGCGTGCTTGTAGATGGCTCGGCATTGATATTCTGATAAATAGGCGCAATAGGCTCACTGAATACTGTATTTTGGATAGCATCAGCCAGTTCTTCCCGCGCAGACTCCATAAGAGGTGAATGAAATGCGCCCCCTACCGCCAATGGCAAAACACGCTTTGCGCCTGCCGCTTTTAGTTTTTCAGTGGCAAGCTCAATGCCACGCATAGAACCAGAAATAACCAACTGACCAGGGCAGTTATAGTTTGCAGGCACTACTATAGCTTCTTCTATCTCTGCACATACGCGCTCTACTACAGCATCATCTAAGCCCAAGACTGCCGCCATAGTAGAAGGTTCTACTTCACACGCTTTTTGCATGGCGTGGGCGCGTTTTGCCACAAGGCGCAAACCGTCTGCAAAATTCAGGGTTTTATTTGCCACCAATGCCGAAAACTCGCCCAGCGAATGTCCTGCTACCATATCGGGCTGAAAGTCTGGGTAGGCAAGGGCAATGGCTACTGAATGTAAAAAAACGGCAGGTTGTGTAACTTTGGTTTGGGTAAGCTCATCTTTTGAACCAGTGAACATAATGTCAGTGATTCGAAATCCTAAAATATCGTTTGCTTCTTCAAAAAGCGCACGTACTATGGGCGACTGCGCATACAAGTCTTTGCCCATACCTTCAAATTGTGCGCCTTGTCCTGGAAATATATATGCTTTCATGCTTGATTTTGTTTTGGGTGCGCAAAATTAAAAAAAAAATCGTACTTTTGCATACACTCCTAAAAAAATACCTTGATACTTCATGGAAACACTATGCGAAGGCGAAAATGCTACCCAGATTTGCCCTATCAGGGCTACTTGCTATAGATATACTACTTCTGTGCGCTTGCGCGATAGATATTTATTGCCTTATGACTTTGATAAAAATGAATGTGATTTGTTTGTTACCAATATCCCCTCAGATGAGATAGTCCGCGCTACTGCCTACTTCATGTGGCTACGCGAAGGTCAGCAGGCAGGTAAGGCAGGCGAGCATTGGCAACGCGCTTATGACCAACTTTCTAAAAATATGAACCGCTTTTTGGAATAAGTTTTATGGTGCGTAGCCTCACTCTTCAAAATTTTCTGATACTATTGGATTGTAAGGTACTAAAAATACATCTTAGGAATGAAAATAAAATAACATGATAATTTCACTCACGCGAAGCCACGCTGTAAGCGTCTGTTGGTATTGCCTAACCGCGTAAAAGCTCGATAACAGACGCTT
>JAAFJK010000072.1 GCA_013298105.1 Cytophagales bacterium | reverse complement strand
TACATTGCTACTTGTAGATGTGAAAGAAGAATAGTAAGTGCTGGTCAATACATCATTGTTAGTGTGATTGACAATTATATAAACCCTACCCGCACAAGTGTTTGCGGCAGGCAAGGTAAGGCTATTGCCACTTGTATTGGTGTTGTATATAATCATATAATGGCTGTCTCCCAACGTAGTGCTGTTGCCACTGGTCGTAATGATAGTAATTTTTACAGTCATACTTCCATTTACCGAAAGTGTAGAGTTTGGTGTTGTCGTACCAATTCCGACATTGCCCGAAACTGCACTGTATTGATTGCTTCCGCTCTTTGTCCAATTTCCATTGCTTAATGTTGTTGGGTTTACCCAAGAGGCATTGCCAGAAGCATCGCCTTGCAAGACATAGCCGTTTGTTGCACCTGATGTCATCTGCAAATTGGTGGTTTTGGTCTTGCCTACCACATCTAATTTTTCGGTAGGAGCATTTGTACCTATACCCACGTTGCCTCCTGTACCATAAATAGTTAAAAAACGAGTGCCACTTTTCTCTAAATAGAAGTCCGAGCCTGTTTGTATATTCCAACTGTTATTAAAATTGACTGTCCCTGCTAACGTGGCATCGCCTATGAGGTGCAGTTTGGAAGTAGGTAAGGTAGTGCCTATGCCCACATTCGTACCATTGTCAAAAACAGTTCCATCTGCTAAATTCGTTCCATTCCATCGTCCCAAACGCCCTGTAGTAGTCATTCCTACTTTTGGGTCACTTTCTGTGATAGCAAGAGAAGTAGGATTTACCCAAGTACCATTGCCTGAAGCGTTAGACTGAAGTACATAACCATTGCTTGCGCCTGTAGTCATTTGGAAGTTAGTAGTTTTGGTCTTGCCTACCACATCAAGCATTTCTGTAGGAGAGGGATTGTTGATGCCTACATTGCCTGTGGTGGTATTGATGACGAATGCTTCTGTCAAAATATCTTTTTTAATGATAAAATCATTATCTGTATCGTCCATTCCCACAAACCATTTTTCCGTATTGCTTCTTCTATAGTTGATACCTGTATAATCTAAAGCACCTGACTGCCCTATAGTCAAAACAGCTTGATTGCTATTAGCTTCTAAGTGCATCAAAGAACCGGGCGTAGCAGTGCCTATGCCTACATACAAACCACTGTCATATAACAGTCCATCAACTAAACTTGTGCCGTCCCATTTAGGGACATAATTTGAAGTGGTAGAAGCTACTTGCGGGTCGCTTTCTGTAATAGAAACGGTAGAAGGGTTTACCCATGTGCCATTGCCTGAAGCATCAGACCGAAGCACATAGCCATTTGTTGCTCCTGTAGTTAATTGGAAAGCTGTGGTTTTAGTCTTGCCCATCACGTCTAAGGTAGAGGTAGGCGAGGCAGTGCCTATGCCTACATTTGTGCCATTGTCATACAAAAGTCCATTCGCTAAAGTCGTTCCATTCCATTTGGGCAAGTAATTGGTGGTCAAAGTGCCTATTTTGGGATCTGTTTCAGTGCTTAAAAAAGAAGGCGTTACCCAACTTGCCACACCTGCGCCATTGGTTTGTAAATATTGGTTAGCAGTTCCTGCCAATGTAGGCAAGGAATAAGCATTGTTTACGTTCAGCGTTCCATTTACACGCAAAAGGTCTGTACTAAAATCGCCATAAAGCAAAGGCGAAGTAGTATTGCTGTTGTCAATATAAAGTTTATTACTTCCTGTTTCATTAGCACCTGATTGATAGCCTAAAAACACATTACGCGAACCTGTTGTATTATTGTTTCCTGCGCCACTTCCTACTGCCACATTATAGTCGCCTATTGTTGTTTTAGCAAGTGTTTTGTAACCAACACTTGTATTGTCATTACCTTGGGTAGCAAGCATAAGCGCGTCTTTTCCTATTGCTGTATTTTGTCCTCCTTTTGTATAAGTTGCGTTTCCTTCCAAGTGTTGCATTGCACGATAACCCAATGCTACATTATGATAACAACTATCACAATATTGCAAAGTATTTGCCCCAATACCCACATTATAATTAAAATCATAATTTTCGATTAGACCTGACGAATTACCAAAATACAATGAGCCACCTGTATTATCCACTTCAATAGTTCCTCTGCGCATTTTGAAATAATTGACACCTTTCAAAGTGAAGTTTATCAAATCATCATTGGGCGTTTTTTCAACTTCTACTTTCGTATTTGCGTCTGCATCTTTTATTGCATTGGGCGTAAATGAACCCGCGCCAATAGAAGTCCAAGCAGAACCATTGTAATAATAAAAACCTGCCGTATTGTTGGTTTGATACACCATCAAACCTGTAGCAGGCGAGGCTATAGCAGTGCGTTGCGCCTCTGTCATGCGAGGAATCAAAATGCCTTTAGTAGTACTTTGTACATCAAGCATAGCCGAATTGTCAGGACTTGTGCCTGTAGTATTGACGCTAATGCCGCCTTGTGCGAAGGTAAAGGAAATGGTGCTTAAAAAGCAGAAAATGGTTAAAAGAGTTTTCATAATAAGTAGCACGTTATATTGATTGATGATTTTCGCTATGTCATTAAACTTGCTGCAAAACAACCAAATTGTTTTTACTCTTTTTCAATTTTGGGAATAAGCGGGCTTACTTTTGGAATGAGCGGGCATAATTTGGGAATGAGCGGGAAAGGGAATGGTAAAACAGCAGAACAGGTAAAACAGGCTTACAGATTTGTTATTCAGAAAAAATATGGTACATTTGCGTTATGAAAAAGAAACGAAAAGAAATTAAGTATTCTGAAGCGGATTTAATTCGTGCTTTCAAACTTACACGCTTAATCGGCAATGATGCCCACCCGCTTATGAAAGAGTGGACAGAGGTCGACTTGCCTGCCCTAACAGTAGTAGAGCAAAGCATTTTTGAAGATATTTATAGAAAAGCCTACTACAAAATAGAGGGTTGGAACGAGGAAGAACTCAAAATGAAGTTCATTGCTCCTGTCTTATTTTTGGGACATTTAGAAGACAATGGTAGTTATTTTACTTATTGTGAAAGAGAAATTTTTACTACTTTCGAAGACAAGTATTTGTATCTGAAAGCAGACTTTATGATTGCTAAAGGTATTTTGGACAGCCCTGAAGCCCCTTATTTTTATATCCAAGAATACAAGAAACTCAAAGACCCCAGTGGCGACCCTGTGCCTCAACTGATTGAGGGTTTTTTGATAGCTATGCACGAAAACCAAAATGGCAAACCTATGTATGGTTGCACCGTAACAGGCAAGCTATGGGATTTTTTTATCATGGAAGGCAAGACCTATTGTATTTCAGACTCGTATGATTGCAAGGATAAAAATGACTTGCTTAAAATTATCAGCATTTTACGCAAATACAAGGAGATTTTGGAAACGCGGATTTTAGATTAGCGTAATAAAAAAAGCCCACCACCAATGGTAGCGGGTTTTTTGAGCCTTATAAAAGGCTTTCGTGCTGTTTTATTTCTTCGCGCTTTGGTGCAAAAGCATCTGAATATCTGCCATTTGTTTTTCCAAATTGGTTACTTTTGCTTTCACATCTTGCATTTCTTTATTTTCTGTTTTGAGCGTTTTATTTTCTGTTTCGAGGGCTTCGATGCGTTTCAAAAGCTCTTGAGTAGCTGAAATATTAAGCGTGCTGAGAGCTTCATAATCAACTACGTGAAAGTCTGAAACTTGCCTACCGAATACGAACACCTTGCCTGCCTTATCCGAATTTACGTGAAAACCTGTAGCCCCAACTTCTGTAACTTCCAATACTTCCTCGCCTGTAGCAAAAATTATTCTAATTTTTTCGCCTACTTTCAGGTTGGTAGGCAAGGCTACAAAACCATTCTCGATGCTTGCCTGCTGATAAATATCTGGCACAACGTCTGTCATAGTAGAAACGGCTTGAGGATATACTGCTTTGAGTTCTTGAGCAATTACTTTTTTGATAGTTTTGTTGCCTTTCGAGATGCTATCAATGTGCTGATAATCTGTAATGCGGATTTTTGCAAGGGTAGCAAGGTCGTTGGCATTGTTGGTTCTTCCTGTTATTTTTTTGATGCGAGCATCGGAAAAGGCGTGAAACTCTGAACCTGCTATGCGTGCAGAGGCATAAATGCTATAATCTGCACCACCCGAACTTGTGCCTGTGCCACCTATGCCATTCAATACACCATAAGAACTTCCTATTGTGCTATTTTGTGAGCCATTTACCACCAGTTTGGCTTGAGTAGGCGTGTTTGTACCTATTCCGACATATCCGCCTGTGCCGTAAATGGTCATATAGCGCGTACCACTTTTTTCTAACAAAAAGTCTGACCCTGTTTGCATATTCCAACTGCTGTTCAAGTTTAGTGTGCCTGCTAAAGTGGCATCTCCTACCACGTGCAGTTTGGAGGTAGGCGAGGTAGTGCCAATGCCTACATTCGTACCACTATCATAAATCAAACCATTAGTCAAAATAGTTCCATTCCATTTTGGCACATAATTATTGCCTACACTTGTAACAATAGACAATAGAGAGGGCGATACCCAAGAACCATTGCCTGAAGCATCAGTATGCAAAATAGCCCCATTGCTTGCCCCTAAAGTCATTTGGAAAGTAGTAGTTTTAGTCTTGCCTACCACGTCTAATTTTTCAGATGGTGCAGCAGTGCCAAGCCCCACATAACCATTCGAGCCATAGATAGTTAGATAATTTGTACCACTTTTGTCTAAGACAAAATCTGAACCTGTTTGCATATTCCAGTTGCTATTCAAGTTTAGCGTGCCTGCAAAAGTAGCATCACCTGCTACGTGCAATTTAGAGGTAGGCGCGGTTGTGCCAATGCCTACATTCGTACCATTATCATAAATTGAGCCGTTGGCTAAAATAGTTCCGTTCCATCTTGGCACACTGCTACCGCTCAAAGTATTGACAATAGATAAGTTGGAAGGCGAGTTCCATAACGCGTTGCCTGAAGCATCAGAGTACAAAAATGCGCCCTCTGCAGCACCAAAAGTTAATTGGAAATTGGTGGTTTTGGTCTTGCCTTGCACTTCCAATTTTGCAGTGGGCGCACTTACGCCAATGCCTACATTTCCGCTTGCACCAAGCATAGTAAAATAGCGTGTACTGCTTTTTTCTAAGACAAAATCGGTTCCTGTTTGGGCATTCCAACCACTGTTAAAGGTTACAATGCCTTCTAAAGTAGCATCGCCTACCACATGAAGTTTGGTAGTGGGTGTATTTGTGCCAATGCCTGTGTAGCCATTTGCACCCAAAGTAGTCAAATAACGTGTACCACTTTTTTCTAAATAAAAATCACTGCCTGTCATAAAACTCCAATCATTCACATTCAACGTACCATTGACACGCAAAAGATTATTGTCAAATTCACCATAAAGTAGTGGGGAATTGGTATTGCTGTTGTCGATGTACAGTTTGTTGCTACCTGTAGTGTTAGCCCCTGCAAGGCTTCCTAAAAATACGTTGTTCGAACCTGTGATGTTGTATCGCCCCGCATCTTTGCCCAAAAACACATTATCTCCACCTGTTGTAAGTTTCTCTCCTGTTCTGTATCCCATCAAAACATTATCGTTTCCTGTTGTAAGCGCATTACCACTTTGCAAACCAACTGCCACATTGAACATACCAGAAGTATTTTGTAAATTCAATCCGCCTACAGCTGTATTGCCTATACCTGTAGCGGCAAGCATCGCGTCAGTACCTATAGCTACATTATAGGAGCTGTTATTATTGGATAAACTGCGGTAGCCTATTGCCACATTGTTGGAACTTGTAATGTTCCCTAAACCTGCTTGATAGCCTATAAAAATGTTTCTACGGTCATTTAAATCGTCATCTCTACCTGCATCATCGCCTATAAACACTGAATTGCCTATATTTTTAAAATTCAATCTACCTCCATCAATCCTTGCATTGCCCACCACGTGTAGTTTATCAGTAGGCGAGGCAGTCCCAATGCCTACATCGCCACTCAAAGCATTGTATTGATTGATGCCTGAAGTTGTCCAGTTTCCATTGCTCAAAGTGGTAGCGTTTACCCAAGTGCCATTGCCTGAAGCGTCAGTTTGCAAAATGTAACCATTGGTTGCGCCATTGGTCATTTGCAAGTTAGTGGTTTTGGTTTTGCCTGAAACTTCCAATTTTTCGGTAGGCGAGGCAGTGCCAATGCCTACATTCGTGCCATTGTCATATACTAAGCCATTGGCAAAACTGGTACCATTCCATTTGGTATTGTAATTGCTTGTTAAGCCAGTGATACCTAATAAAGTATTGCTGTTTACCCAACTTGCTGCACCTGCACCGTCTGTTTGCAAAATAAAACCACTTGTACCTGTGTTAGTGGGCAAAGAATAGGCATTGTTGATATTCAAAGTGCCATGTACGCGCAAAAGGCTGTTGTCAAATTCTCCATACAATAAAGGTGTGCTGGTAGAGGAGTTGCTGATATAAAGTTTGTTGTTGCCTAATTCAAAACGACCTGCTCTGTATCCCAAAAATACATTTGCCTGCCCCGATACATTTAAAGAGCCTGCACCATAGCCTATCATGGTATTGTTTTGGTTTTCATTTAAGTTGCCCGCCTCTGCTCCCAAAAATGTATTAAACCCCCCTGTACTGACCTTAAAACCTGCATTATATCCAATTGCTGTGTTTGAACTACTTGTGGTGGCTTGTCCTAACGTGTTGATACCTATGGCAATGTTTGACGTACCTGTGGTATTGGAGCTTAATGCAGCATTACCAATAGCTATGTTAGAGCCGCCACTTGTGTTATCGTCTAAGACATTTTGCCCAATGGCTACGTTGTCTGACCCAGATGTATTTTTTGTCAAGGCAAAACTTCCTATGGCAGTGTTCAAGTTGCCATTGATGTTGGCTTTCAAAGTTTCTTTGCCTAAAGCTACATTCCAACTACCTACCGTATTGCTATTTAAAGCCTGATAACCCAAAGCTATGTTATTTTGCCCTGTCGTATTGGCGTTGAGAGCATTATCACCAATAGCTAATAAACCTCTATTGCTGCTTGTGCCTTCACTGGTGCCTGTGCTACCAACCCCTGAAGTTTTGCCTAAGTAAGATGTGCCTACATAATTCAACGCACTGTTTACGCTTCGTGTATTGGCATTTACCCAAGTAGCATTT
>JAAFJK010000739.1 GCA_013298105.1 Cytophagales bacterium | reverse complement strand
TGGTGGGTGCTTTGAAGGCATAATTTAACATGGCTTTTGCGTGTAGATTTTTCCAAGATTTGGTAAGTGCTACGCGTGGTGCAAAAGCCCATTGATAGGCATTATTTTTATCTGCCCGCAAACTTACTGTAAGATTTACTAATTTGGTATTTATCATACTCTCAGCAAAAAAAGCTATATTTGTAAAATGTATGTCATTTTTGCCATTGTAGAAAGTATATCTTTTCAAAAAATACTGCGCATAATCCCAAAAAAACTCACTGCCTAAGCTGATATCCCACCATTTTTGGGGTTTGTAGCGAGCCAGAAGTCCTGCTGTGGCGCGGTAATTCAGGGTTTTGTATCTGTCATAAGTAGCTCTACCCGCAACGTTTTGATAGTTTTGATACCACCAAGGGCGTTGAGCTTTCCATTGCAGGCGAGGCTCAAGCATCCACTTATCTGAAAGTACGAAAGTAGTTGCTATTCCTGCGATAAAGTCATGCATAGTACCTGCCACCTCTTTGGGGTTGGGTGTAATCAGCTCTGGTTGTGCCGTAAATTTATATCTGTTCCATAAAATAGTAGCCCGCCATGCTTTATTACGAAAACCGAGTCGGATATTATCCGCTTCTACGCGCGAGCTATCGCTGTAGTCAATATTTGTACCCAATGGACTTTGCACAAGTAAATTGCTCATGTTTGCTTGTGTCATATTGGCTGATATGGAGAAAGACATATCAGTTTTAAGTTGTTGATGAAGATACGCCTGTAGGCTTGTGCGTGAGATGCCTTTGCGTGCCACACCTATCTGAGAATTGAGGGTAATGCTGTTGCCTGCTGTTTTTTGTTTTGTAATGATATGGATTACGCACAGAGAAGCCAAGCCGCCATAAAGTGCCGAGCCAGCGCCACGCATAATCTCTACGCGCTCTATATCTGCTATAGGCACACGAATATAGTACATGAGTGTACCAAAAGCGGTATCATTTAATGTCTGTCCATCAAGCATGAACAAAAACTTTCCCTCATCAGCCCAGTTCCCACGTACTGCCAACCCCATGACCATATCAAAATTTTGGGCAAAATCCAAACCTGCCACAAGCCGCAAAACTTCTGTAATATCACGCGCGCCTGATTTTTTGATTTCTTCTTCAGAGATAAGCGTGATGGCACTTGGGCTATTGCGCAATGAAGTTGTCTGAAAACTGGCAACAGATACAGTTTCCTCACGCTTCAAAGGCTTGGCGTTAAGCACGTCTTCGGCAGGCAAGGTAAATATTTGGTTGGTATCTTTGTTTATTTGTGCTGTTGTGTTGAGAACAACAAAAATACAACAAAAAATGAGTATAAAGTATTTCATAAACAAAGCTACTTTGAAATATTTTTGTAAATATACGCGCAGGCAGGCAAGGGCGGAGTTAGGCAATGCCCAGCTCTGCCAGCACCCATTTTACCTTTTTTTCTTCTTCAGACTCCTTGCCTAAGTTATTGTAAATCACACTCATCATCATTTGTTTGATGCGTTCACGGATAGAAAAAACAGGGTCTTTATCCATACTCAGCGAGCTGTCAAGGGCGATAAGATGCTTAATGACTTCCAAAAATGCAGATTCATATATTTGCATATTGAGTGTGATATACCGCAACTCACCATAAATAATCTTCTTAAACTCCTTGTCTGAAAGTGCTTCTTTGGGCTGGCTCAAGCTATCAAAAGCTGTAGGCATCAGTTGGTCAAAGTAAGAAGCCATATCCACAAGCATGGTCGTTTCGCTTAAATCGACTGCACCATCACTTGCGATGGCTATAGTGATAGGACTTACCAACACGAACGAGAATAATTGACTGTTTGAAAAAATCAGTTTGCGGTGTTGAAAATAGTCTTGTAGAATCTCGCGGGCTTCTGCAAAAAATGTTTGTAAAAGGACGCGCTCTTGCGCTGCCGTAAGTGCCATAAAGAGATGGACGATTTAAGATGTACAGTTTATTTGGGATAGCGCAAAGTTATAACACAAAAAGCGCATTGTCAATAGTTCTTAAGGAACGAGTAGAAAATAAAATGATAAAAATTTTGTGCAATATTTTGGGTTTAGACGAGGCGCAATAGAAGCGCAAAGCCTTGTTTTGTAATGATTATTGCAACGAAGTATAAGCGCAAAAGATTAGCAAAATTAGCAAGTTATTTTTTACTCGTTCCTTACTTGCCTTGCCTACCTATTTATTTATGTAGGCAAGATTTTTGAAAAGCGGTATGAGCGAAAAGGTAAAACACTCTCTACTTTTCTAAAACGTTTGTGAAAGAAAAAACAACCAAAAAGGTGTTTTTATACAATATTTTAATAAAATTGTGCAAAAATAAAAACGTATGACCAAACTTCATCTATTCTTAGCAGTCCTGACTACTCTGCTTACGTCTTATACCCAAGCGCAAAAAATTGATATTCAGCGTGTTGAGCCGCTCCATTGGTGGATAGGAATGAAAAATCCCACCCTCCAAATCCTTGTATATGGCAAAGACATCGCAAACAGCAAAGTAACCCTTGCCTACCCGAATGTGAAGTTACTTGAGGTGGTAACAGTAGAAAATCCAAACTATCTTTTTTTGTATCTACACATCATGCCAGAAGCGCAGGCAGGCAAGTTGCCCCTCAAATTCAAGCAGGGCAAAATAGAATTTACCCACAATTACGAACTAAAAAACCGCTTAAAAGCAGGGGAGGCTTACAAAAGTTTTACACCCGCAGACGTGATGTACCTACTGATGCCAGACCGCTTTGCCAATGGAGATAAATCCAATGACCAAATCGCAGGTATGGCGCAAGGCTATGACCGCAAAGACGACTTTGGCAGACATGGAGGCGACCTCAAAGGCATCGAAAATAACTTAGACTACATCAAAGACATGGGCTTCACGTCTATTTGGCTGAATCCTGTCCTCGAAAATAACCAACCCAAAGAATCCTATCATGGCTATGCCATCACGGATTTTTACAAAGTCGACCGCCGTTTTGGTACAAATGAAGACTACCGAAAATTAGTCGAAACTTGCCATAACAAAGGGCTAAAAGTCGTCAAAGATGTAGTGCTGAATCAATGCGGCAACGAACACTGGTTTATCAAAGACCTGCCTATGAAGGGCTGGATACACGAGTTTCCCGAATATACGCGCTCAAACTTCCGACTATCCACGATTGTAGATCCCAATGCCTCCAATTTTGACAAAACACTCATGGTTACAGGTTGGTTTGATAAACATATGCCTGACCTTGATGAGCGTAACCGCTTCTTTGCAGATTACCTTATCCAAAACAATATTTGGTGGATTGAATACGCACAACTTGATGGACTTCGCTTAGATACACAGCCCTATCCACACAAAGAATATGTAGCCAAGTGGTCAAGAGCCATTTTGAACGAATATCCTAACTTCAATATCGTAGGCGAGGTATGGGAAGACAAACCTTCAGTGGTTTCATACTATCAGGCAGGCAAGAAAAATCCTGATGGTTATGATAGTGGCGTACCTTCTATAACCGATTTTCCGCTTGCGTTTGCTATCAATGGCTGTATAAACGAAAATGATGGCTGGGATTCTGGCTCTTCAAAACTGTACTATATGCTTGCCCAAGATGCCCAATATTCCAATCCAGCAGGCAATGTAATCTTTGCCGATAACCACGACATCAGCCGAATAGCGACCAACTTTAATCAAGACATCAGAAAAATGAAAATGGCTACCGCCTTACTCTTGACTTTGCGCGGTATTCCGCAATATCTCTATGGCACAGAAATCAACATGAAAGGACCTGGCGACAATCATGGCATTTTGAGAACTGATATGCCTGGAGGTTGGGAAGGTGATGCTACCAATGCCTTTACACAAAAAGGGCTAACTGCCGAACAGATTGACCTCCAAAACTATACTAAAAAACTCCTGAATTGGCGCAAAAATGCCCAAGCTATCCACGCAGGCAAGTTCATGCACTTTTTACCAAACGATAACCTATATGTTTATTTCCGCTATACAGACTCAGAAACCGTCATGGTAGTAGTGAATAACAATCCAAACGATACCAAAAAACTCGACACAAAACGCTATGCAGAGCGACTCAATGGCTTCAAAAATGCCTCCAATGTCCTCACAAACGAAAGTGCAGATTTGAATAATCTTTCTGTTCCTGCCAAGACTGTAGCCATATTTGAATTGAAGAAATAATTTTGGCTCTTCAAAAGTTATTGCGGGCTTTACTAAAATTCACAGGGTAGCCATTCTCTAAGAATCCCCTGTTTAGTATAAGCGCGGTGCTACATGGCTAATACGTGGTAGATTCCTGCAATAACCACATTTAATCATGTATTCCTTTGCCTTTCAAAATCAAAGGAATACATTTTTGAATTCTTGCCTGCCTTGTTTTGGATTGCTTGGGGGCAGAAAAATACAGTACATAGCCGCGCTGTCGTCCTTTGGTAAGTGCTTCAAAAGCTGTTTGCAAAGCTGGATTTTCCGTAAATTCCTTTTCGAGTTCTTCAGGCAAAGCGAGTCTTTCGTCTTTTTCTATTTTTAGCCCTGCCCTTTCTACTTCTATGGCTTCAAAAATATATTCCTTCAAAATAACCTGCACTTGAGCTATTTCTTCTACACTTTTAAAGCGTACTACGCGCCATTCGGTAGAGTTTTCGCCTTGTTTGATGAGTATGTGATGGGCATCTTGCAACAAAACGCCTTTCAAAAAACTAACCACACACGATTCTTTGAAAGAACCAAGCAACAGCACATTTTTGCCCTCAAAAGTATAGCAAGGCACGCCCCATTTTCGTTCTTCTGTGAGTCCTGTTTCCAAAATGATGCTTCGCAATATCTCCAGCTCGGCGTGCCAAGTATGGACTGTGCAGGCAGGTGTGCGTGCAAGTGCGCAACGCCCACAACCTTCCGTAAAATAGACATCAACCGTTGTATTTTTGTGATTCATTATTTTTTTCTTTTCTTTTTGTTGAAATAGGGTAAGCGTTCAAAAATACGCATCAAAACCAACTCTGTATTCTTGGCTAATGAAACACGCTCCTCAAGCCTAAGCGAATAGGCGGTACTGTCTTCGTTGTGCCAAAGTAGCTCGCCTGTAGCTCCGTCATAGATAGAAAGCTGAAGCGTAACCACTTCTTCAGAAGCAAAGTGCGTTTTTCCAAAATTGGTATTATAGCGTTCTTGATAACTATTCACTACACCTACCAGCAGGGCATCGACCTGAAGCAGGCGAGCCATTTTTTTCAGGGTATCGGTAGGTATGTGCTGGGTAGGCAAGTATTGGGTTTCGGCAATAATTTTGCGGGTTTTCTCCCAAGCAAGTAGTCGTGGTGCATCTGCATCTGCCTTGCCTACCCACAGCAGGGCGCACGTAAAGGGAATATTCTCACTTTCGCGTTTTACCTCTTGCTGTAGCGTGTAGGCAAGGCTATCTTCCGAACGCGCTCCGCCTTGCTCTTTATAGACTTTGAAGGGCAAAATAGCAATAGTTTTATGGTTGATTAAGAAGGTCTTAAGCTGTTTATGTTTAAAGACACGGTTTTTTTGTGCAAATCCAGCCGAGATACACCCAAGATACAGAAAAAAAAATAGACTATTGCGAAGCATAATGAAATTTGATTTTCCGAAATAACTTTCAAAAAACTAAAAAAGTTTCATAAGAACCATCAGACCACTGTACAATTTCAATTTAAGCCCCTAAAATTACTAAAAAGCAAGAAAGATATAAAACTATTTTTC
>JAAFJK010000636.1 GCA_013298105.1 Cytophagales bacterium | reverse complement strand
AAATTTTGGAGAGTGAGGCAAACAAAATGACTGAGCAGGACAAGTACAACCGAGTGGATATTTTGGTAAAATCCGACAAGGACGAGTTGATGCTTATCGAAATCCAATACGATTCGGAAGTAGATTACTTTCAGCGCATGGTGTATGGCATGGCAAAATTGATAAGCCAATACTTGCAAGAAGGGGAGCTTTATGGCAAACTCAAACGCGCCTATTCTATCAATATCGTGTATTTTGAATTAGGTGCGGGCAAGGACTATCTCTATGAGTACAAAGGCGAATTTGTAGGTATCAGCAACAATGACATACTTGCGCCCACGGCTTTTCAAAAAGAAAGGTTTGGAATAGAAAAAATATCGGATATTTTTCCAAAATACTACATCATCAAAGCTAAAAACTTCAAAAAGCCAACCATAGAACGTAGCTTCGATGAATGGATATATTTTTTGCAAAAGAGCGAAATTCCTGACGACTTTCATGCCAAAGGTATGGGGCAGGCAAGGGAGAAACTAAAATATGAAAGAATGCCTGACTTGGAAAAACAAGTCTATCAACGCCACATAGAAAATAGGCGCATCGAGATGGGCGTTTTGGAAACTGCTGAATTAGAAGGCATGAAAAAAGGTATCGAAAAAGGCATCGAAAAAGGTATCGAGCAGGGTATCGAAAAAGGTATCGAAAAAGGTATCGAGCAAGGTATCGAAAAAGGTATGAAAAAAGAAAAAATACAAATAGCCCAAACCATGAAAAAAGAGGGCTTCGATACGCAAACTATCCAAAAACTCACAGGTTTAAGCACAGAAGAAATCAACGAACTGTAAAGAGCAATACTTGTGTCAGCTTTATGTTACCTACTCTTTGGGGCTTTTTCTTTGGCTTTAATTTGTAGTTATTAAAAGTTATATAAGTTATTGATTTTTAATTACTTATATCTACTTTGATTTGCAAAAAATGGGCTTTTTTTAGAATTATCCTTACCTACCCACACACTCAAAATTTTGTGGAGTAAAATTAAGATAAAAATACACCCTGTTTTTAGACATTTTGTAAGAAAATAAATAGAAAATCAATGTAAACATCTTAAAATGAATTACTTACAAATAAATTACTAACCACAATTTGGCTGTTCAAAAGTTGTTGTGGAATATTCTGTAGAACAGGCTTCCAGCCTGTTCATCAATAACTTTCGCAGAACCCACAATTTAACCCTTCTCCAAATGGAGAAGGGCAGGGTTGAGGTATCAAAAATAGCACTTTCGCAAAAAGCCTAATATAGCCAAATGAAAGACTTTGAGAACTGTATAAAAAATGGTAACTTTGCGCCATGCAAAAACAACGTTATTCACTTGGTATTCAAAGTTTCCGCGAATTGCGCGAACAAAATTGTGTGTATATAGATAAAACTGAATACATTTATGAGCTTATCACTCAACTCAAATGTGTATTTCTTTCGCACCCACGTAGGTTTGGCAAGTCGTTGCTTATCAGCACGTTAGAGTATTTATTTCAGGGCAGGCAAGACCTTTTCAAAGGACTTTGGATAGAAGATAAAATCACTTGGGTAGAACACCCTGTCCTTACTTTCAGTTTTGCCAAGTCTGATTTTCATGATATGGATTTCAAAGACTATCTGGACATGAAAATAGAGGAACACGCAAAGCGTTTTGGGGTAGAACTAAAAAGCAAAACCATCTCCAGCAAGATAGAAGAACTGATTATAAAACTTTCGGAACGCTATCAAAAAGGGGCGGTATTGCTTATTGATGAATACGACAAGCCTATTACGGAGTTTTTACGGAAAGATGATTTTGCTATTGCAGATAAAAACCGCGAAATCATGCGCCTTTTTTACTCGCCTTTGAAAGACCTTGATGAACGCTTGAGCTTTCTTTTCCTTACAGGCGTTTCAAAGTTTAGCAAAGTGTCTATTTTCTCGGATTTGAACCATTTGGAAGACATCACTACAAGCACTTATTTTTCTACCTTGTTGGGCTACACTGAAGCGGAAATCACGCATTACTTTCAGGAAAGAATACAAGAAATAGCAGATTATCAAGCACTTACCTACGAAAAATGCTTTGAAACTATGCGCCTTTGGTACAATGGTTATTCGTGGAATGATGGAAAAGATAAGGTCTATAACCCTACTTCGGTACTCAAGTTCTTGCAAGATAGGAAGTTTAAAAACTATTGGTTCGAAACAGGCACACCTACATTTTTGATAGAGCTATTGAAAAAAAAACTTTCCTACAATTTAGAAACCATTGATGTCTCATCTAAACGCTTGGGAAGTTTTATGCTTGAAAATATTGACGAAATTACGCTACTTTATCAAACAGGCTACCTTACCATTCAAGCTGTAGAAGATGATGACATTTACACTTTGGGCTACCCAAATAAAGAAGTGCGGGATTCAATGAATCATTATCTTTTGGCAGAATACACCCATCAGCAAGACCTTAAACCCTCAGTGCGTGACATGGCACGTTGTTTGCAAAAGCGGGATTTTGAACAACTTTTTAAAATCATGAATGGACTGTTTGGCGAAATTCCTTACCAAATATTTGACGAAAAACAAGAAAAATACTACCACGCCATTATTTTCTTGACTTTCAAACTCTTAGAATATGTTTAGAAACTGTTTTTTAAAGAAAGTGGTTTAAAATCATACTGATAAATGCAATTTTTATAACAGTTTCGGCAGAAGTGGTCGTTTTTTCATAGTCTTTTGATAATCTTCGATAAAAA
>JAAFJK010000363.1 GCA_013298105.1 Cytophagales bacterium | reverse complement strand
TTTTGCGAAATTGGGTGATCCTGAAAAAATGAAAGGCAAAGAGATAGAACTTTCGCTCAAGTCTATAACTGAACCTATCAAATCTACTGCCGCCCTTGAGGAGCTGATAGCTAAATTGTAAGTAAGGAACGAGTAAAAAATAACTTGCCCTTTTTGCTTATCTTTTGTGCTTATACTTTGTTGCAATATTCATTACAAAACACCGCTTTGCGCTTCTATTGCGCCTCGTCTAAACCCAAAATATTGTGCAAAATTAGTGTCACCTTATTTTTTACTCGTTCCTAAGATTTAGTTACAAATCACAAATTTTTTATAAAAATAAGCCCAAGCGGTGTCAGAAATATATTTTCTACGCCGCTTTTTTTAATAAAAACCTACAGTTTTACTATTTTTATATAAAAAGGCAATAAATTTGCACTAAAAATAACATCAGTACGTTTTCTATACTGTAATCTAATAATTCAAAGTGTTAAAATTTATGAATACTTATCAAAGTTTGATGTGCATGGTTTGCTACTTTTTATCTCTATCGGCGTGGGCGCAAGCACCCAAAGACCCCGTACCTACGCGCAAAGGAGAAAAGTGGACTTACTCAGGTCTTGCAGGCGAGTTTGACGAAGCGCACGCCTTTCACCCTATCCTTCAGACAAAAACCATCAAAACTACCGTAAAAGGTAAGAATGGTAAACCTATCTTGGGATTCAAAACCAAGAAAAATCTTGAAAAAGATACGATTGTAACAGAAGAAATCGGACTCCTCGCCGCTGCAAAAAAAGGCGATAAATGGGGATACATTGGCAAAGATGGCAAGTTTGTGGTACAACCCAACTACAACATAGCCTATGACTTTAAAAACAACTTTGCCGTAGTCGCCAAAGGTGAAGTAACTGATGATGGACAAGTAAACGAATTTGGCATCATCGATAAAACTGGGCGTGAGGTTGTCCCTTGCAAATATGCCGAGATGGGCGCGGAAGTCCGCGATAGCATCGTAACGATTGCAAAAATAGACCAAACTACAGGCAGTGCCTTATTTGGCTTTTTGCACGTATCGGGTAAGCTCATAGCTGACTTTAAATATTCACAAGTACGTGATTTTAGCAACGGTATGGGCGCATTCTCCAATAAATCTGGCAAGTGGGGATTCGTAGATAGAAATGGCAAAGAGGCTATCCCAGCCCAGTTTGAAGGTGCATTTGACTTCAGCGAAGACCTTGCCTACACTTACAAAAGCCTGAAATGGGGCTTCATCAACCGACAAGGCAAAGAAGTCATACAATATCAATACCAATCTCACACTGTAGGACAGGGACTATTCACGAATGGACTTGCTAAAGTACGTAAATCTAACTTAGATGGGTGGATAGACCGCAACAATAACAAACGCATCAACTTCATTTATGCTGAAGCACGCGACTTCAGTGAACGCCTTGCGGCAGTAAAAACAGGTGCGAAATGGGGATTCATTGACGTATCAGGCAAATTGGTAATTCCTTCTACCTTTGATGCAGCAGAGGACTTTCATGACGGCTTGGCGGCAATACGTACAGGCGCAAAATGGGGATTCATTGATACTAAAGGTGTAGTAAAGATACCCGCCAAATATGATGAAATTAAAATATTTTTTTCCAGAGGCATTGCTGAAGTAAGGGCAGGCGAGGAATATTTTTATATAGATAAAACTGGGAAAGAATACAAATAAAGAAGATCAGACTACTATACAATTTTAATTTAAGCCCGTAAAATTACTAAAAAGCAAAAAAAATATAAAACTATTTTTCTTTTTTTGTACGTTGTCAATGGTCGAAGACCTTGACAATCGTACAAAAAAGAAAAATAAGCCGATTATTTTTTATTTTCAACGCTTGTCAAGGTTTGCAACCATTGACAACGTTGAAAATAAAAAATACGAAATAACAAATTGTACAGTAGTCTGAAAGAAGATATACAATTTACATCTTGTGATATTTTGTTTCTAAAAAAAGAACTTGCCATTTGGCAAGTTCTTTTTGTATAATATTACTTAATTTTGCATCATAAAACTAAACATACTTATGACTTTTCCTAATATCTTCTCCAAAACTGTTACTGATGAGTTGATTCAAAGAATCAATCAACTCACACCCACCACAAAACCCCAATGGGGCAAAATGAATGTAGAGCAGGTACTCGCGCATTGCAACGTAACCTATGAAATGGTGTATGAGAATATACACCCCAAGCCCAATTTCTTTATACGCTTTATCTTGAAAGCCTTTGTGAAGAAAGTCGTAACAGGCAGTGCGCCCTACAAACGTAGCTCACAAACCGCGCCTGCTTTTATCATCAAAGACAGTCGAGTGTTTGAAACAGAAAAAAAACGCCTCATAGACTATCTCAACAAAACACAGGCTTTGGGCGAAAATAGCTTTGAAGGCAAAGCCTCACACTCTTTTGGTGTACTTACCAAAGATGAGTGGAATACTATGTTCTACAAACATCTTGACCACCACCTAAAACAGTTTGGTGTATGAGAATTATACAAATAGTTATTTTTGGGTTATTGTTTGGATATTTTGCTGTATCAAACCAAGCAGTAGCCCAATCTATGCAATGGATTTCGTTTGAGTGGTCTGGTTATCAAGCAAAAACACGATATTTTGATAAATCTGCCATTTTGGTCAAAACCAAGATTGATGATTTACCCCACAATTTCAAAATGCAGTTTGATTTGGGGGCTACCCATACAGTCATTTATGGAAAAACATTCGAGTCTTTCAAGAAAGATTTTGCTACTTACGAACAGAAAGTAGATAGTACAGCTCTTTTTTGGTACAATGGAAAGAAATATCCTACTTATCAATCTATCAATTTGAAGTTGGATAAAGTGGATTTTAAAAATATAGGCATTGGTAAATACATTGACTACGGTAATACTTTCAGCTCGGACACCATCGACAAGGTTAAGTCCGTAGTTATTGGAACAATTGGTGTTGATTTATTTCAAGACAAGTTTCTAATAATAGACTATCCAAACAGTAAGATGTGTGTTACAGAAAAACTGCCTAAACAATTTGAGAAGGTCAGTTTCATTGATGTCCAAAAAACCAATGATGGAAGGATTTTTATTCCTATGGAGATTGATGGCAAACCTGAACGACTGTTATTTGATACAGGGGTTGCTATGTTTCCATTACTGACTTCCGAAAAGAATGCCAAAGCCATTGCTGAACCCATTGTCAAAGATTCACTTGATGTGAATTCTTGGGGAAAGACTTATTATACCTATGGGAACACAATCAATAAGCCTGTAAAATTGGGTAAAAAACAGTTGCCTAAAGGCTTGGTGTACTATGATAAAATCCAATTATTTGATGAGTGGTTTGAAAACAACAAATTTTGGGGAATCATTGGCAACGCCTATTTTATAAACAATGTGCTTATCATTGACTATAAAAATAATAAAATTGGTGTAAAATAATTTTTACAAAAAATCTACATGATAAAAAACTTGCCTACCTACATCGTGGTTACTTTCATAGTAACCACTGTGATAACTTTGCTCTTTTTTATAGGAGCAATGCTAAATGCCAAAACCACACAGACCAAAAATAAAGCCACAAGCATAGCCATTTTGCTGGTTGCTTGGCTTACTTTGCAAGCTGTTTTGACCTTGAATCAAGTCTATATATCAGACCTTAAGGCATTTCCACCCAAAATTATGTTGTTTGGAGTTTTGCCAACTATTTTGGCTATGATTGTACTATTCAGCACTTCAGCAGGCAGGCAATTCATAGATAGTTTGCCTTTGAAAAACTTGGCGTATCTGAATATCATCAGGATTCCTGTAGAAATAGTGTTGTTTTGGCTTTTTTTGCACAAAGCTATCCCACAACTGATGACATTTGAGGGTAGAAATTTTGATATAATTGCGGGCATTACTGCGCCATTTATTGTTTATTTTTGTTTTTCAAAACAGAAAATACAAAAAAACGCGCTCTTGATTTGGCATTTTATTTCGCTCGCACTTTTGATAAATATTGTAGTAAATGCTTTGTTTTCGGCTCCTTCGCCTTTCCAGCAGTTTGCTTTCGACCAGCCCAATGTTGCGATATTACATTTTCCCTTTAGTTGGTTGCCTACGTTTATTGTGCCAATAGTTTTTCTGGGGCATTTTACGTCTATTCGGCAGTTATACCGTATGGGCAGGCAAGGTAATTAATTGTAAAAAAAAGAGGCTGTCGTTTTTGGACAGCCTCTTTGCTTATTAGCTGAAGCGCGTTTTTTTGCGTTCTTCAGCTTGTCGTTTGATGTCTTGCAAATCATGCTCTACACGCTCAAAGGCGGCTTTCAAGTCGCGTGAAGAGTCGTATTCTTCAGGAAATGTATTAGAGATATAGGCAGTAAATCTCCAAAGCTCGTGTACTTCTTCTATAGCTATGTGGTAAGGTGCATAAGCAGGGTTTTCAGATTTCAGCAACAGTGTGCCGTTCTTTTTGAGTTCATTATAGACGCGCTTAAGTACAACACCTTCATTGATGCCTACAACTATACACACCTCGCCATTTTTGACATCTTGAAGTTTATCTAACTTCTCGGCTACGATAAGGCTACCTTCTTGCAAAGGAAGCATAGAGTCACCTATGATTTCAAAGATACGATAATCTTTGCCTTTAGCAAGGAAAGGCAAACGATAGGCGGGCATATCTTCCAAAGAAGCATCAGCAAAACCTGCCGTATAACCCGCAGAGGCTCTTTGATGAATCAGATAAACGCTTGTTTCGTTGCGTGGAATTTCAGCCTTTATCATATTGATACGCAATCCTTTAGAGCTTGCATATCGCTCAAGCTCGCGTTGCGTTTGCATACGTTCAGCATCAGCTTTGGAAAGGTCTAAATTAGTTATCCCTTCTACCGAAACACTGAAATACTCCGACATATTGAGGAGTGTAGCAATATTTGGTTCAGCCCTTGCATCTTCATACGCACTTATTACACTGCGCGTAAGCCCCAAGACTTCTGCAAGTTCTTCTTGAGTTTGTCGGTTATTTTGACGGCGCAGATAGCGCAGGTTTTTGCTCAAATACGTACTTTCCATGATACTCAAAATTTAACTTTTGCAATGTTTTTTAATTTGACAACAAAGTTAGCAAATCAATTTGAAATTAGCAAATTTTTTCGCTAAATTTTTATATTTTTTTTTACTTTTTTTTAGAATTTGTAAAAAAGCATTTCTCAAAGAAGTAGAAAGTAGCAAAATATTGAGCCATTTAAAAAAATGTAAAAGTTTAAGTAATTCATTATCAGTATGCTGTGATGTATTACTGTGCGTTTGGTGTTATCTCAAGCACGTGGGCAGGCGGGGAGTGTGTAATTGATAATTTATTTTCAAAAAAAATACTTGTATATACAACTTTTTGGCAGACAAGTTTGTTATATAGTTGTATATACAAGTAATTTTATTTTAACCCACCTTTTATGGCAACTTGGAATCTTGACCCCACGCACTCGGAAGTGCAATTCAAAGTGAAACACCTCGTAATTTCTACAGTTACAGGTCGTTTTAACACCTTCAATGCTTCTATGGAAGCAACAGCGGCAGACTTTTCTGATGCAGTCGTAACTTTCTCGGCAGACATTGATAGCATTGACACAAACAATGCACAACGTGACGGGCATTTGAAATCAGGCGATTTCTTTGATGCCGCTTCATTTCCTCATCTCTCTTTTGCTTCTACCAAAATAGAAAAAAAAGGCAGTGATTATGCACTTTCTGGCAATCTTACGATACGCGACACTACATTGCCTGTAGTGCTTGAGGTGGCTTATGGCGGTACGACTGTCGATCCTTATGGACAAACCAAAGCGGGTTTTGAGATAGAAGGTAAAATCAATCGCAAGCAATTTGGTTTGACGTGGAGTGCTTTGACTGAAGCGGGTAGCTTGGTAGTGGGTGATGATATTCGCCTTCTCCTAAGCATACAGATGGTAAAGCAGGCTTAACACCTTGCCTACCCAAAACGCACAAAACGCACAAAAGCGGTCTGAGAAGACCACTTTTGTGCGTTTTTTAGGGTATGACTACTGTTTTTCGCTCGACAGTATGGGCTGAAAAATAACCCAAAGCGTTGTTACTAAGATTTGAAGTGGGGTTTGCGGGCGTAGTGCCTCCCCCTGGTCCTTGTCCCTCTAACGAGGAAAGCGCGAAAAAATAATCATAGACAGACTTGTCGATACATCGCATCTCTATTGTAAGTTCATTGCCTTTTTTGATGTCAAAGTCTGGATTGATTACAGGGCGTTCGTTGGTTGCGCCATTGTTTACATTGTCATTGAAAATAATGTAACTTTTATCTTGTTTACTGCCAATGGATTGTAAAAAACGATACGAGTTGCCTTTTTCTATAGGGTCATCATAGAGGGGTATC
>JAAFJK010000549.1 GCA_013298105.1 Cytophagales bacterium | reverse complement strand
CTTTCGGCAAGGCTTCGTGCGTGTAAGGCGGGCAGGCAAGGAGAATTTTTTGAATCGAAAAGGCGAGTTTTTACTCAATACTTGGGTTGTCCGTACTGCACCTTTTCAAGACGATTTGGCAGAAGTTGCTATCTCAAAAACAGACACAGTGAAGGTAGGTTTTATCAACTCCAAAGGTAATTGGGCAATCGCGCCTTTGTACGATTACGCGCCTGATGCTTCGCTTGTGTCGTGCTTGCGTCCATACATTCGCCTCCGCAGGGCAGGCAAGTTTGGGATTTTGGATAGCAAAGGGCGCGAAATCGTGCCTTTTGAATACGAGGCGATTGAATTGCCTTTTTACTTGCCTGCCCAAGACCTCTATGGCGAAACCAAACGCTTGCCTGCCCAACAAAACGGGAAATGGGGCTACCTGAATCCACAAAATAAGTGGGCTATCGCGCCCGAATATGAAAAAGCCCGCCCCTTCAGTGAAGGCTACGCCAAAGTGATGCTTCAGGGCAAATGGGGCTACATCAACCCCGAAAATAGGCGGTTTTGGCGGTAATTGCCCTTGCCTGCCCATGTTTTTATAACGGTTTCAAATGCCCCATTTCTCCACGTCTTGCTCTTTTTTGGGTTTCTATCATCTGTTCGTGGGTTGTCATCACAAACGGACCTCCATACACTATGGGTTCGTTGTGTGGTGTACCCGATACAAACATGAAATTAGCGGTTTGATTGCCTGTTTTGACAGTGATTGTATCGCCTGACTTCTCGAATGTTACCATCGAGATAGCCCCCATTTTTCTATCCGAAATCGTAATTTCGCCTGTCATCAAATAGATAAATGCCATTTCTTTAGCCTCAAGTTCTATGCTTGCGTTGGGCTTCAATGTAACATCAAACAACAATGTTTTTGTAACCAACTCTATAGGCGATACAAGATTTTTATACGCGCCTTGTATTACCCTTAATTTTAGATTTTCATCATCATATTCAGGCACATCTTTCGAGAATGCGTGAAAAGATTTTGGCGCGACCAACCTATTTTGGTCAGCATGGTTTATCCAAATTTGAAAACCATGGCAATCAATTCCTTGCACAGTGGGGACTTCATCATGCGTCATGCCTATGCCTGTTTGACTTATGTGTATTCCACCTGGCTCGATGATGCTATGGTCGCCAAGACTATCACGATTGAGAAATGAACCTTTGCTGTCAGGCATCATGTACGTCATGACAGATACGCCCGCGTGTGGGTGGGGTCCAAAAATAGCCCTATCCATGATAAATTCTGTGAAAACCAAAAAGGGTTCAAAGTCATATTCATTTTGGAACATATCCACTGAACTAAAACCCATCGCATTGGGCTTCAATTCTTTGTTGGTTATTTTTTTGATTTGCTTTTCCATGAAATTGTTATTTGTATTTTGATTGTAAATTTATGATGCACCTATTAAATCTCCCAAACACCCACCATTCTATCATCTCCTGCCGAGAGCAAATAATTTCTGAATGGACTCCAAAGCAACGTATTGACAGAGTTGCCATGTCCTGCGTGGCGTGCCTTGTCGAGTACCTTTAGAAGTTTGAACGATTGTGCGTCCCATATTTTGACAGATTTGTCCATACTTGCGGTTGCAAAATATTGGTTATCAGGACTATATGCTATCCGATTGATAGCAAAAATATGTGCTACTATAGATTGCTGAAGCGTATAATCCTTGCCTACATTCCAGACTTTCAGGTGTGCATCTCGGCTTCCACTCAACAAAAAATCGCCTGTAGGCGCGTAGGCAAGGGTAAATACAGAGTGCGTATGGGCTTCCATGTCGTACTTCATTGCGCACGTTTCCGCATCAAATATACGGATATGGTTATCGCTGTATCCTACCGCAAACTCAGGAAGGGTTGGGTGAAAGGCTATCGTTCTGGCACTTTTTTCGGAGGCTTTGAATCGTTTTTGGACTGCCCATGCCTCCAAATCTACCCATACCACTTCGCCATCACCCAACGCAACTACGAGCGCGTTTTGGTGCTTTTTGATGTCAAAAATATAGCTTTCAGTCAGTTGCAAAGAGCGCGTTTCGGTCTTTTGGGCATAGTTGATTTGATGCAATCCCGCAAAATTTTGTCCCACCACGAGTTCTTCGGAGGCAGGCAAGGTACACAAAGCATAGACCGAATTAGGAATTTTAGCCACAAGGCTACCCAGTTCGGGATTTTGCAAATCCCATTGCGCCACCTGCCCATGTCCATCTGCCGAAAAGCAAAATTGAGTATCGGTAGCGGAGGCAAGGGCATAAATACAGTCCTGATGTCCTGCGAGGGTAGCTATTTTTTTTGGAAACATAGGGGATTTACAATTTTTGATTTACGATTTTTTTTGGTTGGCAATCCTAAAAAAAGACTACGAAAAAACCGCACAAAATTAACGCTTTTTGAACAAATTAAGTGTATCAAAACTACAACAAAATGATTAACTTTGCACTTTAACATTAAATCGTAAATCGTAAATTTCTTATGTTATCCTCCAAAGCCCAAGCATTTATAGCCGAATACGCCACACACCCACATTACCGCGCTCCGCGCGGCAATGCCTTGCACGCCAAAAGTTGGCAAACCGAAGCCGCTTTGCGTATGTTTTTGAATAACCTTGATGCTGAAGTAGCCGAAAATCCCGAAAAATTGGTGGTCTATGGCGGTACAGGACAAGCCGCAAGAAATGTAGAGTCTGCCCAAAAAATCATTGCGGTACTACTCGAGTTGGAAGATGACCAAACGCTGTTGGTGCAGTCAGGTAAGCCTGTAGGTATTGTGCCTTCGCACCCACAAGCACCCCGCGTATTGATAGCGAATAGCAACCTCGTACCCAAGTGGGCAACGTGGGAGCATTTTCAAGAACTAAAGGAGCGTGGGCTGATGATGTACGGGCAGATGACGGCAGGAAGTTGGATTTATATAGGTACGCAAGGCATCTTGCAAGGTACATACGAAACCTTTGCAGAATGTGGTAAACAACATTTTGGAGGAGATTTGCGCGGTAGGCTATTGGTTACAGGCGGCATAGGCGGTATGGGCGGTGCGCAACCTTTGGCGGCTACTATTGCAGGAGCGACCTTTCTGGGTGTGGATATAGATGCCACTCGTATCCAAAAACGCCTCGAAACCCGATACATAGACAAAATGACTCACAGCTACGAGGAGGCAAGGGATTGGGCATTGGAGGCTAAGAAAAACAAAGAAGCAATTTCTATCGGACTTGTGGGAGATGTAGGCGATGTTCTTGAAAGGCTTTTGAAAGATAATATTATCCCTGACATACTCACAGACCAAACTTCTGCACATGACCCCATCTATGGCTACGTACCCAATGGACTTGCGCTTGAACAGGCAGAGAAAATGCGCCAAGATGCTCCTGCCATTTACAAAGAACTGTCCCTTATCAGTATGGCTCGCCACGTAAAGCTGATGCTTGAGATGAAAAAACGTGGTGCGATAACGTTTGATTATGGCAATAACCTCCGCGAATTTGCAAGACAGGGGGGGTGTGAAGATGCCTTCGACTTCAAAGGATTTGTACCTGAATATATACGTCCACTTTTTTGTGAAGGCAAAGGTCCTTTTCGTTGGGTGGCTCTTTCGGGAGATGCAAATGACATCAAGGTAACAGATGAAGCACTCAAAACCGCTTTTCCCGAAAATACTCACCTACACAAGTGGCTCGAAGCGGCAGAAGCACGAGTTGCATTTCAAGGCTTGCCTGCCCGTATATGCTGGCTCGGACTGGGTGAAAGACAAAAAGCAGGCTTGATTTTTAATGAACTCGTGCGGGCAGGCAAGGTCAAAGCACCTATCGTCATTGGGCGCGACCACCTCGATTGTGGCTCAGTAGCTTCGCCCAACCGCGAAACAGAAGGT
>JAAFJK010000674.1 GCA_013298105.1 Cytophagales bacterium | reverse complement strand
CACTGTGTCCAAACTTATGAACAGCGTGTCTGCCGTTTCTTGGTAGGAAAGTCCTTGCGCAATAGCTTGTAACACCTCCATTTCACGCTTGGTAGGTTCTTCTTCGAGCAGATTTTGTTTGTTGGATTTGGCTGTATGCGTCTTGCCTACCTGCATAGGGTTTCGCAAAAAATTGAGTGCTTTTAAGGCAATCTCAGGCGACATTTGCGCGCCGCCTTTTTCTACATCTTCGAGGGCTTGTATGATGCGGGCTATAGGTTCGTCTTTGAGCAAATAGCCATTTGCTCCTGCAAGTATTGCCTCAAAAATATAACTTTCTTCATCAAAAACAGTGAGCATAATCACTTGTAAATCAGGCAAAAACGTTTTTACTTGGCGCGTAGCTTCTATGCCATTCAGTTGGGGCATATTGATGTCCATCAGCACGATAGTAGGCAAGGCTTCGGTAGGCAAGGCGCGGATTTTGTCCAAAAAATCTTGTCCATCAGAAGCCTGCAAACATACCTCAAACCCCTCTTGCCTACCAATCTCTTGGGCTAAGGATTCCAATAAAAACGGCTTGTCTTCCACTATAGCTACTCGTTGCATTTGATTTTGGGGTTAGTTTCTTAAGCAAAGGTAGGCAAGACCCTACAAAACCTTATAACCCAAAAATGTGATTTTCAAAAAATCACATTTTTGGGTTATAAATTTGAAATCCGCCTCGCCTACCTTTGTAATGAAATAAAACAAATTTTCTGTATGAAATTCACAATTTTAAGTCTAACATTTTTTTGTTGCCTCTCTGCATGGGCGCAAACAATCGAAATTGACAAGCCTTATGAAATATCAGGCAAGGCTAAACGTGGTAAACTCATCGACTTGGACTATGATGAAGATACCAAAAACTTCGCTGTAACCTACTCGCTCAAAGCAAGTGGTAGAAACTTCCGCTTTGATACCTACAACTTCACGCTTGACTTTGACTATAAGGATATGCAAACTGAAGAAGGCAAAACGCCTAAAGTCAAAAAAACGAAAAAGAAAAAAGGTGCAAGTCGCTCAAACTTCAAAGGTGATACCTACGAAGAGTTTTACATGGACTTGTATCAGCCCGAAGAAAATAAAAGCCTCTTGGGGGCAGTCTTTTCAGGTGCGTACAAAAAACCACGCAAGGTAGAAAAAATACGCAAAATTTATACTTATGACTCTGAAGATGACAACTACAGCATCAAGTATGAAACTGTTTCTTCTCTTGAAATGAAAGACTCTAAGGGCAATGTACTTTACACTATAATAGGTGCAGACGAGTCGCTTTACGATGTTTCGGACACAACCTACAATGAAGCTACAGACGAAGAAGTCGTCAAACAAAAATATATATTTTTTGGCGACAACCGCAAAGGCGAGTATGTGATGGTTTTCATGTCGCCTGGAGGCAATACCAATGCCGAAATTACGATTGATAAAGAGGTAGTTATTCCTGCACCTAATAACATGGAACTTCAAAGAGCAAAGGCTTTGAAAAACAAAACCTTTTTCATGTTGTATCGCGCCAAAATGTTAAGCAAGAAAGAGAAGGCGGCAGGTGCTACTCCACTCAAACCCACTGACTTTTTGGCATTGCAATTTGATGAAAAAGGTAACGAGATTAGACGCATCAACTTTGAGTCGCCTTCCGCCTATTGGAATGTGAGCAATTTGCGTTGGAGTGCAAGTGCTGATGGCAACAAGAGTGGTGAAATAACGCTCTGGGGCTATGCCAATAACAAAAAGAACACCAAATTTTTTGCTACCAATCCAAAACCTAATGGCTTTCAAATGGCTTGCCTACACACTACAGGACTGAAATACGCAGGTTTTACAGACTTCAAACAAATTGGAGCTGTAACAAAAGGTGCAGCGAAAGATGGCAAAAAGGGCAGTACGCTAACTGCCTTTCATCAATTCTCAAGCGAAACAAGCAGAGGCGACAACTATTTTATCTCTACGCAAATGGTAAAAGCGGATAAGAAAACAAATGCACAAGTGTATTCAGATTTGGGTGTTATTCAAACTAACAATAAGGGCGAAATTGAGGCTTTTTACAGCTTGAAGCAAAAAGAGAGAAACCAATTTGCCCAAAGTACGCCCATGACACAAGATTTGGTATGGGGCAATGACAATAAGAGCCTATATTGGTTGTTTCTTGAATTAGACAACGTCAAAGAAAAGAACGGCAGGGTAGATATAAATATGTATGCACGCATAGGCAAAATTGATACTGAAGCCAAAACATTGGGCGCAATGCACATTCCTGGAGGAACTGATTATTTCTTGGATATGGAATATCCTTATTGGACAGACGGGGCAGGCAAGTTCTGTTTCTTTGGCGCAAATAAGTCTGGCAAAAAAATCTGGTTTAGTCGAGTAGCATTTTAGGTAAGGAATAGGTATTTAATAACTTCATCTTTTTACCACACGTACTTTTTCAGCCCCCATTCCCCCGGAGGGGGTTCTGCTTTAACAGTTTTGTCAGGCAAACGAAAAGCCCCCTCCGGGGCA
>JAAFJK010000047.1 GCA_013298105.1 Cytophagales bacterium | reverse complement strand
AAGAGGTGGTTTTTTTGCAAAAGTAAAAAAAGTTTTCGCTAAATTTGCCAAAATTCAAAAATAACAAGTATTTTTACCCAAAAATATTGTACGAATGAAAAAAAAGCTGTATTTACGTATTTTTTTGTGCCTTTATTTGCTTATTTGGGGAGCTTTTGGTAGCTATGCTCAAGTAGGCTATACTCCTTATACCGAGAACGAAAAAGACAATGCTTTGACTGTACTTTACACGCCTGATGCCTCAAGTGTGAAAAAAATCATACTTAAAAAGAAAAATTTTACCAAGTTTCCACCAGAAATATTTAGATTCAAAAATCTCGAAGAACTCGACCTTTCAGGCAATCAACTCACAGAAATACCTGAAGACATAGGCAAACTAACCGCTTTGAGGATTTTGAGAATATCTGTCAATAGCCTTACTTCCCTGCCCAAAGCACTCCAAAACCTTGAAAAAATCACTTACTTGGATATTTCCTACAATCAATTTGAGAAATTCCCGTATGTGATTACGCAACTGCCCAACATAGAAACGCTCAACATCAGTGGCAATCAAATCCCCACTATCTCCGAAGATATAGGCAACTTGACACAAATGCGCAACCTCAGCTGTAGCATCAATAAACTAACCAAACTACCCAAAAATATAGGCAAACTCTCCAATCTTACGAACTTGCAGGCAGCAAGTAACAAAATATCGTCCTTGCCTACCGAGATAGGAAATTTGTCAAAGCTCATGTATCTTACGCTATACAACAACGAACTCACGACCTTGCCTTCCGAAATGGGCAAGATGAAGTCGCTCATCATAGCAGACATTTCTAAAAACAACCTCAAAGAAATGCCCAAAGAAATGAAGCAAATGCTTGCACTCAAAACCCTTTATGTAAAACGAAAAGATACACAAATCCCTACCATACCTGACGAACTCCTGACGCATATCCGCGATGACCAAATAAAAACAGACATAGGCGACATTGATTTTGGGCGTATGCTGAATGACCTGAACCGCAGAGAACAAGACCGCCAAAGACTTGTCGAAAGTGAAAAAAATAACATAAAACTACAAGCCGAAAGAGATAAACAGAAAGCAGAACTTGCCGAAGCACGCGCCAAAGAATCAGAAAGACAGACCGAAGTAGCCAATGCACGTGCGGTTGCGGAGCGCGAACGTGCCGCACTCCAACAGGCTGAAGCCGAAAGTAAAAGGTTACAAGCCGAAAAAGACAAAGAAAAAGCCGAACTCGAAGGAAAACTTGCCCAAGAAAAAGCCAGCCAAGAAAGTGAAGCCGCCCGAAAAGATAAAGAAGCTGCCGCTAAAGAAAGTGCCGCCGCTAAAGAAATACGCACCCAACAAGAAAAAGCAAAAAAAGCAGACG
This sequence comes from Cytophagales bacterium, assembly GCA_013298105.1. Taxonomy (GTDB): domain Bacteria; phylum Bacteroidota; class Bacteroidia; order Cytophagales; family Microscillaceae; genus RDXI01. The sequence goes on along the minus strand of JAAFJK010000047.1, from coordinate 6,216 downwards.
AATTAGCCCGTAGGCAGACCGAACGCTTGAATCAAACCATCATCTATGCCGCTATTGGCGCATTGATGTTTGCGTTTATATTCATTTTGTATGTACTGAATAGCAACCGAAAAGTAAAACAAAAACAAAAAGAAGCCGAACTTCAACGTGCCAAAGCCGATAAACTACTGCTCAACATTTTGCCTATACAAGTCGCAGACGAGCTAAAGGAAAAAGGCGTTACAGAGGTAAGGCACTTTCATAATACGTCTATTCTCTTTGCAGATGTGAAGGGCTTTTCTGCCCTTGCCTCCAAAGTTACGCCCCAAGAACTTATCAAGGAACTTGACATTACTTTCGGGAAATTTGATGACGTTATCACACAGTACGGACTTGAACGAATCAAAACCATTGGCGACTGCTATATGTGTGTGGGCGGTGTACCAAATCCAGACCCCGCCAATGTGGTGTATATGATTGCGGCATCTTTGGAGATTCAAAACTGGATGCATGATGAATACGAAAGGCGTAATGGCGACTTTTGGCAAGTCCGACTGGGCGTGCATATTGGCGACCTTGTCGCGGGTGTGATTGGCAAAACTAAATTTGCTTATGATGTCTGGGGACACGCTGTGAATACTGCCTCACGTATGGAGTCGGGCGGGGAGGTAAGTCGAGTGAATATCAGTGTGGATACTTATCACCACGTAAAAGACTTTTTTGTGTGTACTTATCGTGGACAAATCGAAGCCAAAAATATTGGCTTGGTAGATACCTATTTTGTAGATAATATCAAGCCCGAACTTTCAGTGAATGGCGCAGGCAGAATGCCCAATGAAGAATTTGTCAGGCGAGCGAAACTGTTGAAATAGAGGTTTGCAGGGGGCAGTCTTTTCCAATTATTCGTTTTTTTCGGTTGGCAATCCGAAAAAAAAGACCACGAAAAATAAAAAGACTGACCATGGTGTAAAAATGCCCAATTTTCCAATTTTTTTGGCGGTTTTCAGAAAAAAAGCTATGTTTGCCCCCTGATTTATCATATCTATATGAAAAAAATATTTTATACCACTTTTTTGATTGTTTTTGGGGCAATGTCTTGCAAAACTTCCCAAAATAACACAAAATCTGACCTTGCTCAAGTAAACTACAACGCCTTGCCTACCCAGCCGAATGGTATTTGGAAGTTTGAATCGGCAGGAACTTTCAGCCGTAAAAAAGAGGTTGAAATTGTGTTTTATCATGAAGGAAAACAGCCTGTGAACCTCACACGCCCGATGGAGCTAAAACTGGAATTTGAAGAAAATGGCAAATGGCGCACAGTACGCACATTGTATTGCCCTTGCCTACAAAATTGCCCCCCACCGCCCTATCAGCGCGAAGTAGCTCCTCAAGACAAGCAAACTTTCAAATGGAAGCCAGAAGAACAATGGTGCGAAGAAAGTGCAAAATCTGCTCCTGCCCCTGTAGGCAAGTATAGACTCGCCATCAATCATACTGTGAATATGGAGAAAAAACTTTATTTTCAACATTACGAGTTCACGCTCACAAAATAATTATGGAGCTTTGGCAAGCCATTTTGTTGGCTATCATAGAAGGATTGACAGAGTATTTGCCTGTGTCTTCTACAGGTCACATGATGATAGCTTCAGGTGCTATGCACATCAATCAGTTGGATTTTACTAAACTTTTTGAGGTAAATATCCAGTTTGGGGCTATCCTCGCGGTAGTGGTCTTGTACTACAAACGCTTTTTCAAAGACCTTGATTTTTATTTTAAATTATTAGTCGCTTTCCTGCCTGCGGTAGTGTGTGGGCTTCTCTTGAGCAAAAAAATAGACGCTCTTTTAGAAAGTTCGCTCACTGTAGCCATTGCGCTTTTGGTGGGAGGCGTGGTATTACTTTTTGTGGAGCAGTTCTTTCCGCAGGCAAGTTCGGAGGAAGAAAAACCTATCAGTTATGCTATGGCGTTTTGGATAGGCTGTTTTCAGTGTATTGCGCTTGTACCGGGCGTTTCGCGCTCTGCCGCAAGTATCATAGGCGGTTTTACGCAAGGACTTGGGCGCAGGCAAGCGGCAGAGTTTTCGTTTTTTTTGGCAGTGCCTACTATGTTTGGCGCGAGTGCCTTGAAACTTCTCAAAAGCTATGACAAGATTCAAACTACTGATTTACAAATGCTTTTGATAGGCAATGTGGTGGCTTTTTTGGTAGCTATTTTAGCTATCAAGTTGTTTGTGCAACTGCTTACCAAGTACGGATTTCGTATGTTTGGGGTATATAGGATAGTGATAGGGCTTATTTTGTTGTATATTTTGTGGCAATATCCCGCCATGTTATAAACTTTCCTGCCTCAGTGAATATAAAAAATCTTTGGACAGCCATTGTTTTGCTTACGGTATTTGGTATGCACCGATACGCCCAGCAGTGCGGGGTAGGCAAGACGTATGACAGCGAAAACTATGTCTGGGCTTCGAATACTTACGCCGAGCGTGGGGTTTTAGAAAATCGTGATGGCGTTCCTTTCCTACAGCAACCGCCTCTTTTTCCTGTTGTTTTATCTTTTGCCAAACCCTACCAAGTCGAGTGGAGTTCTTGGCTGAATACGGTTTGTTTGGTGGGTACAGTTTGGCTTTGGCTTCTGCTGGCAGGCAAGGTATGGGGGAATACGATTGTGTGGTATTTTTATGGTGGATTTCTTGCTTTTGCGATGCCATTGTATTTGGTGCATCAATTTTTGTGGTCAGAGCCATTATTTTTACTCTTGGTAAGCCTTCATTTTATAATCTTGGAGCGATACGAGCGTACTAAAAAAACTATTTTTTGGTGGCTCTTGGTTGTCGTTGCGTGGCTGTTTTGCCTACAGCGAAGTATTGGAATAGTGTTCGTATTGGGTACGGCAGGGGCGTATTTGTGGGCAGGCAAGGGGCGTAATATAGCTATGTGGCTGTATCTTTTGGTAGCTTCAAGCGGGTTTTTGGCTTGGCTTATCTATGTGTTGTATGTGCGCTCACCTACTGAAGTTGTGGCTACATACGGCTTACAAGATGATGCTTGGGCAGGTATATCTATGTGTGCAGAAAGTCTTGGTCGCTGGTTCTTGCCTACGCAGGCAAGTGCCTGGGGGGTTTGGGTAGTATTGGCAATAATTTTGATTTTTAAGAGGCGTATTTTTGTATTCAAAGACAGCGTTTGGGCAAGTTTAGGACTTTCTACTGCCTTGTATATCTTGGTTTTATGCCTAAAAAAGTCAGATTTCTCGGATACAGAGCGGTTTGTGGCGGTGCTTTATCCTGTATTTTTATTGGGCATTTTCAGCACCTTGCCTACCCAAAACACTAAGATAGCCGTTCTTTGTCTTTGCGTTTTGGGCATATATCCTACTGTGCGCTGTGTGAAAAACGTTGTTTTTTGGAAAGAGGTAAGCTGTAAGAAATAACGCAGTGTTCAGTATTGGTTTGACAACCACGAGCGGATTGCCAACCGAAAAAACGAATGAATAAAAAATACGGTTCTTCGAAAGTTATTGCGGAATATTCTGTAGAACAGGCTTCCAGCCTGTTTATTATTTGAAACAACAGGCTGGAAGCCTGTTCTACAGTTTTGCCTGCGCAATAATTTTTTAAGAACCAAAAATACTAAACAGTAGTGCGTGGGAACACACTATGAAAAATATGACACTTTTCTTTTTAGGAGGCAAATGATACAGGAGTAGTGATGCTGTAAGCATCTCCTGTCCCTTTAGCACCGCGCTTTTGCTAAACAAGGGATTCTTACAGAATGACTACTTTTTTTGAATACAAATTAGTAAAGTCGCTATCAAAATATGACTATCATAGGAGATGTAAGCGAAAATTCCACAAATACCAATAACCAAACTTATAACAATGACAAAGAAAGCGCAGCACAAAAACCCCACATAGCCGACCTCCAAAAGCAGGTAAGCACCCAAACGGAAATTATAGTCTCTATGCAAAAGACAGTAGAAAAATTGCTAAACAAGTAAAACATGAATATTTTAGTAGATACATCTTGCCTGATAGAGTTTCTGCGGGCTACAGACAAAGCGCAAACCATTTTTGCAAAACATTTTTTAGTGCATGATTGCTTTGTTTCGAGTATTACGATATTTGAACTTTGGGCAGGTGCAACCAATCAAACCAAACAAAATGATGTCAATGCGCTGAAACAAAAACTGCAAATTATTGACTTTTCTGAAACTATAGCAGAAAAATCGGGGTTAATTTTTCAGAGTCTGAAACAAAAACATCAAAATATAGGTAACAATGACATATACATAGCCGCAACAGCTATCATGCATAACCTGCCTCTTTTGACAAATAATCAAAGGCATTTCCAAAAAATAGAAAACTTAATCTTATTGTAAATGAATACTTTGTATCAATTTTCGTATAAAATTTCTTTGCTTTCGCCTATACGACAAGCGGAATTATTAGACTTTTTGGAGTATCTTTTACAAAAAGATAAGCCAAACCACTTGCCTACTGTCAAAACCTTGCCTACAGTTTCGGTTTGGGAAGATGAAGATTTTGCTTATTTGGAAAGTGTCAAAAATAACGATAATATTATAACAACATGGTAACAAAAAAACCTTGCCTACCGCGCGGGCAGGCAAGGCATATATAGGTTTTTCGTACCTCTTACCTCAAACTTCTACCTTGTCAAGACTTCATCTATCAGTCCGTAGGCAAGGGCTTCGTCTGCTTTCATCCAAAAGTCGCGGTCAGCATCTTGTTCTATCTGTTCGTAAGTCTTGCCTGAATGTTTGGCTATGATTTCATAGAGTTCTTTGCGAAGCGTGATGATTTGCTTGGCAGTGATTTCGATGTCCGAAGTCTGTCCGCCCACACCGCCCGAAGGTTGGTGCATCATGATGCGCGAATGGGTAAGGGCAGAGCGTTTGCCTTTTGTACCTGCACAAAGAAGCACTTGTCCCATAGAAGCCGCAAGTCCCGTACAAATCGTAGTGATGTCGGGGCGAATGTACTGCATAGTATCATAAATCCCCATACCTGCATACACCGAACCGCCAGGGCAGTTCACGTACAGCAAGATGTCCTTACGAGCATCTGCCGATTCAAGAAACAGCAACTGCGCAATGATGATATTGGCAAACTCGTCATTGATAGGCAAACCCATGAAAATAATCCTATCCACCATCAGGCGCGAAAATACATCTACTTCCGCAAAGCGCATTTGGCGTTCTTCTATCACAGAGCGCGTCATGTTTTCTACACTCTGTACGTACCTATCTACATTCGAGCCACTGATGCCTTGATGCTTTACCGCAAAACTGCGAAATTCTTGAGTATTCAAAAAGTTGGCATCTTCTACCAATGGCGTTTGTTGGATTTGGTACTTATTATAACTTTGTAAATTCATATAGGATAAAGATTATGGGTGGTGTTTTATTTGAAAACTTACAGCACAATAATCGTGAAAATATTGCAATTCTGGAAAAATACGACAAAATGACAGTTGAGAGATAGCCTGTTTTTGGCACGTTGTCAATGGTCGAAGACCTTGACAAACGCGCTAAAAAATAGGCAACTTTAACCCAATAACTGCGCTGAAATTGAATACTTTTTTAGGATTTCGTCTGGCAGACTTTGCGCAATTTCGCTGTAAAGTTTTACACTGTATTGGCTAAAATGCACACAGTTCGCACCATACATGATAGCCATGTCTTGGGGTAGTTCTGCATTCAGGCGTGCAAAAATAGTATATTCAAATTCAAGGTAAGTACCTTTTTGACTTGAGCCATACTCAAAATCAAGGTCGTGGGTTTGAAAAAACTCGCTGATGTTTTTCAAAGAGTGAACGAACAATTTGTAGGAAAGCTGGAGGGCTTCGCAATTTACGGTTTGGGCATTGTTGTAGATATTAACCAACTGTTCATAGACACGCACCTGTTCTCCATGCAGGTAGTAGTGGGCTAAATCTTCCCATTTTTGTTTTGTCATAAGTTTATTTTTTGTTTGAAATAAGTGCTTAGGAATGGAAATAAAATAACATGATGATTTCACTCACGCGAAGCCACGCTGTAAGCGTCTGTTGGTATTGCCTAACCGCGTAAAAGCTCGATAACAGACGCTTACAGCGTGGCTAAATATGCTCAAGTTATTTTTTACTCGTTCCTTAAATCATTTTTATGGTTCTCTGACAATTTTTGTGGTAGTTTTTTTTGCTCAATAGGATAGGGTTTTAAATCCTATCCTATTGA
>JAAFJK010000286.1 GCA_013298105.1 Cytophagales bacterium | reverse complement strand
TCCGTCTGTTTGCTTTATCAGAATGTCGTGGTCATATATCATCTGTGTACCAAAAGTAGTCGTGATATATTTATTGACTTTGAGCGTAAGCAAGGTTTCCCAGTTTACGTCTATGCGCTTCATAAAAAACGGGTCGTATGCCGAAAACAAGTTCAAATTACTTTTGAAATTGACGTTCTCGAATAAATTATAGTCCAACTTAAGGTTAAAGTTCAAGCCAATTTCGGGGCGAATCCTTTTTCCTTTCTCTACCCCAAAAGCACCCGCTCGAGAGAGCGAATCATTAAAAACAGTCGTTATTTTGCCAAAAGTAGGGGAGAGAGAGGCAGTAATGCCTTTATTCGTATAGATAGCCCCGAATACGTTGGTATTGATATAGCCAGGTGCCATAAAGTTGGAGATAAGCTGTCCGCGTTTTTCTCTGCCGAGCGAATCGCGCCCAAAAAGATAGCCTCCCAATACCTGCGTGCGCAACTCTGCGCCCGCGCCCAAACTCCAGTTTTTGTTGAGTTTGTAGCCATACAGCGTACTGACTATGAACTGGTCGTCTGTTTTTTTGAATAAATTTTCTTTGCTGTTGCCTATTTGTGCCGCCCCAAGCGCAAGATTGAGGTTGGATTGCCAAATGGATTTTTGGGTGTTGCGGACTGCTTTCAAGTCCACCAAACCGCCTATAGAGATAGAGTTTTGTCCGCCTGCCGCCCAGTCGCTCAAGCCTACATTGGAGAAGTTGAAAGTCAAAGCACCGCTTCGAGTCCATTTTACGGTATCAGGTGTGGCTTGTGCATACAGCTTGCCTGCCTGACCTACTGTTATGGCTAAAATTAACAGTGTTAGATAAAAATAACGCATTTTTTTACTTTTTTTTATGAATGTAAAAGATTAGTGCGCAAAATTGTGTATTTTTGTTGAATTAGACAACCAAAGAACTGTTTTTCTTATGTTAATATTTGTTATGGTGATAGGCGTGGGCTTGTTGAGCATCATATTGATGGTCGTGGCTATTACGGCTTTTATGGAAAATATAGCCCAAGACAATAAAAAAAAGCAAAAAAACTTACACGAATTGCAAGATAAAAACACTAAATTGCAACTCGAAAACAAGCTCTTACAGCTCAATATCAATCGTTTAAAAGAAAAAAAAGCCCAAGCAGATGATAAAGCCACAAATCCCTAAAAAACTATTCAAATTTCAAGCAAGGATTTTATTTTTCCTACTACTGACCTTGCCTGCGTGGGCGCAAACCTCCAAAAATAGCTTTGAGATAGGGCTTGACGCACTCTCGACAGGTTATGTAAACTCTTTGCAAGATAGGTACTTTAAGAATAATGCTTTTAATACTTTTTCAGGCGTGTTTTTGCGCTATAATATGCCTCGATGGGGTATTCGAGTAGGCGCGTATCGCGATAAATATGTTGCAGGAGTTGAACCCCATTTCAGTCAGTATAATCTAAATTACGACAAATTTGTAGCCTTTAGTATAGGTACACAAACGCCCGTTTTGAGGTCAAGAAGTTGGCTGTATGTTTTTCAAGATTTACGTTATAGTCATCAACTGGAGAGAGGCAATTTTTTGGTTGCTTTTCGCCTTATGCTGTTGAATTTGAAAATACAAAAAACAGCATAAGCCTTTTTGCTGGATTGGGGGCAAAAGCCACTTTATTCAAGCATTTGGTTATTTCTACTGAATTTTCGGCAGAGGCAGGCAAGGAATATTGTCTTCGTAAAGACCGTCCTTTGCTCAGCCCACAAACGTCTTACAGCGAATATAAAAGCAATTACTTTGTCTTCTCGCCTGCCCTTCGGGTGTTATTGACTGCCAAGTTTTGGTAGTTTTATACACACTTCGACAAGCTATGTATATCACAGGCGGCTCATTGTAGGTTACGAGCCGTCTGTGGTACATTTTAAACATTTATCACACCAACTCCCCAAAAAGCGTAGCGGCAGAACAATCATAGACTTTTACCATGACATAATCGCCTTTTTGGTGCTTGTCGCTTCGTGGGAAAATGACTACTTTGTTGGCAGTATTACGCCCCATGTGTTGGTCTTCAGAGCGTTTCGAAGTGCCTTCTATCAATACTTTGAAAGTCTTGCCTACATCAAGGCGATTGCGCTCAAGCGAATGTTCCATCTGTAACGCAATAATTTCCGCCAAACGTTTTTTCTTTACTTCCAAAGAAATATCATCTTTCAAGCGTTTTTCGGCAGGCGTATTAGGTCGTTCAGAATAGTAGAACATATACCCAAAATCATATTTCACCTCTTGCATCAGCGAAAGTGTATCTTGGTGTTCTGCGTCTGTTTCAGTACAAAAACCTGCAATCAAATCCATAGAAATTCCACAGTCATTGCCTAAAATTTCCCGAATAGCGCGGATTCTGTCCAAATAAGTTTCGCGTGTGTAACCTCTATTCATGAGTTCTAAGATGCGCGAATTGCCACTTTGGGCAGGCAAGTGAATGTATTTGCAGATGTTATCGTATTTTGCCATGACGTGCAGTACGTCATCAGTCATGTCTTTGGGGTGTGAGGTAGAATAGCGCACACGTACAAGCGGACTTACCTGCGCCACCATTTCAAGTAGATTGGCAAAGTTTATAATCTCTACACCTGTAAGGTCTGCGCCTTGTTTTACGGCTTTTTTCTCGCCTAAAATAGAAATTACGTCAGGGTTCGAACTCCACAAGTAAGAATCCACATTTTGCCCCAAAAGTGTAACTTCGCGGTAGCCTTTGGCAAACAAATCTTTTACCTCATCTACTATAGAATGTGGGTTTCGGCTGCGCTCCCTTCCGCGTGTGAAAGGCACGACACAGAAAGAACACATATTGTCGCACCCACGCATAATAGACACAAACGCACTTACCCCATTCGAATTGAGGCGCACAGGCGCGATGTCTGCGTAGGTTTCATCTCTTGAGAGAAACACATTCATGGCTTTTTGCCCGCCATCAACTTCGCTCACAAGGTTAGGCAAGTCGCGGTAGGCATCAGGTCCCGCCACAAGGTCGACTACTTTTTCTTCTTCTATGAGTTTAATTTTCAAGCGTTCAGCCATACAACCGAGTACGCCAATCATGAGGCTCGGCTTGCGTTTTTTCAACCCGTTGAGATGTTGGAGGCGATGGCGGATTTTCTGCTCTGCATTGTCGCGGATAGCACAAGTATTCAAAAAGATAAGGTCAGCATTTTCTTCGCTTGCTGTAGTATCAAAACCGCCTTCATGCATGATAGAAGCCACAATTTCGCTATCAGAGAAATTCATTTGGCAACCATAGCTTTCAATATATAATTTTCGTGCCTTGCCTGTAGAAGTTTCTACAGATACTTTGACAGTTTCGCAACTTGCCTGCGCTTCGGGTGTAAGTATATCAATATCTTGGATAAGCGTTTGCATAAGGTAAGAGGTTTGAGGTTAGAAGTACGAATAGACAACAAATATTTCAACTGCAAAGTTAGCAATTTTCCCTATTTATTCGTTTGAACTTTATAAGAAATTTAGCGGTTGTATAAAATGTATGCCTTTTTGTGGGAGGGACATTTATTCGTTTGTTTAATTATTTTTCAAAAAAGTTAAACAAAAATATAAAAACTCAAGTTACATAGTAAGTTTTATTTTTGAAATAAATCATTTTATTTTAACTATTTTTTCAAAAAAAGTAAAACAAAACAAACAAAAACAAAGTTATATATACATAATACAAACAAAAAACAATTTTTTATACAAAATGTAAAAAGTAAAATGTTTAACTTTTTGCTGTAAAACATAAACAAAACTATGCGTGTAGCTGTATTTCGCAAAGAACACTTTAACGCCGCCCACCGCCTGCACAATCCCGCTTGGAGTCAAGAACAAAACCAAGCCGTTTTTGGAAAGTGTAACAACGAATACTATCACGGACACAACTATGAACTGTTCGTACAAGTAATAGGAGAAATAAATCCCGAAACAGGCTATGTGATAGACATGAAAGTCCTCAGCGACCTTATCAAAGAAAATGTATTGGACAAATTTGACCACCGAAATTTGAACCTCGATACAGCAGAATTCAAAAATCTTAACCCCACTGCAGAAAATATAGCCGTAGTGATATGGCAAATCCTGCGCACCAAAATCAACCCCCACTTAGATTTAAAAATCAAACTCTATGAAACTGAACGGAATTTTGTCGAATATCCCGCTTGAGCTGAACGGATTTTCCCACGAAGAAATGGGAGATGAACACATAGGCTCGTCTGCTGATACGCCCATGCGTCCTGATGCTTTCGTGCTGACTGATGAGGAGAAGAAGAAGCATATAGAGGCGCATTTTAGGGAAATCATGCTTATCTTGGGACTCGACCTCCAAGATGATAGCCTCAAGGGTACGCCCGAAAGAGTCGCCAAAATGTATATTGAGGAAATATTCAGTGGGCTAAATCCCGCCAATAAGCCCAAAATAGCCCTTTTTGAAAATAAATACCAATACAATCAAATGCTGGTAGAAAAAAACATTACTTTCTACTCAAATTGTGAACACCACTTCGTACCCATTATAGGCAAGGCGCACGTAGCATACATATCGGGAGGCAAGGTCATTGGACTTTCCAAAATCAACCGAATCGTTCAATATTATGCCAAACGTCCCCAAGTCCAAGAACGTCTTACCAACCAAATTGGCAATGAGCTAAAGAAAATATTGGGGACAGAAGATGTGGCAATATTGATAGATGCAGTGCATCTGTGTGTATCTTCAAGAGGTGTGAAAGACACTGCAAGCTCAACTGTAACGGCATTTTACAGTGGAAAGTTTGAAGAAGAAGCCACCAAACAAGAATTTCTGAAATACTTAAGCTAAAAAAAACAGCGTTTGAAATTTCAAACGCTGTTTTTTTGTCAATTAACATAAATTAAATAAAAGAGGTTCTTCGAAAGTTATTGCAGAGGCAAAACTGTAGAACAGGCTTCCAGCCTGTTTATGACTTGAAAACGACAGGCTGGAAGCCTGTGCTACAGCCTGTTCCGTAATAACTTTTTAAGAACCATAAAAGATACTTTCTATCAAACCACTTGCTAAAGTGATATTGTGTTTTGAATAAGTTTCATTTGTATTACAGTGAAATCAATAATTTTGATAATTTCTATGTAATATTCAAAATCTGAAAGCATAAGTACGCGCCCTTTACGGTCTTTTAGCCATTTATCCAATACTTTATATGTACCTATTTGAAAATCAAATACTTCGGGGGGGATACCTGAAATATAGTTGCCCTTACCTACAAAAACTTTATTGTCTTTAAAAACTATTTGTTCTACTTTGGCAAACTGGGCTACATTGTTTTTTAAAGCAAGTGTAGAAACAGGCTGTTTGTGCCTCAGATGCACTTCTATCAACTCCCAACCGAGCTGGGCTAAAGTTAAGAATGTATCTTTTTGGGGCGTAAAGGGGATTTTAGGGAAGTCTATTTTTAGATATTCAGCGTATTTGGTTCTATAAGTAGGGTGGTGTAAAATAGCATACAAATACCCCGCTATCTGTGTTGTACTGATACCTTCGCCATATTGTGTATGGATAAAATTTCTAAAATCTGTACTAAAATTTTCTTGTCTACTTTGCTGCCCTTCTGTATTGGTTTCGAAAGTGTAAAGAGGCATTTTATAAGAAGTGTGTGTAGCAAAATGCTCATCACTTACTTTATCAGACACAAAAGCTGTAAAAATTTCAGTCCTTGCTACTTCTAAGCCTATATTTTTGTGTTCAAAAAAATTATTCATCACATCTCCTCTATAGCGTGAGAGAAAGTTTTTATCATAATAAATTTTTCTTACATCAAATGGTCTGTAGTCATAATCTGTAATTCTATTCTCATCAAAAGTACCCGCCAAAACCTTTTCGTATTCCCAAGTAGTTTTTTCGTTGATGCCATATTTCTCAGTCAAGACCTCAAGAGTATATTTATTTTCTATAATATCTTTTACACGTTCTTTCAGTTTATCGGTTTCAAAATCAATGGCTATTGCATCTATTTTTGTTTTGATGCCTACGCTATAGACTTTAAAAATATTTGTTATACTCCAGAACTCCTCATATTCCATGTCATTCAAGTTTTTCTCTACAAACCAAAAATATGGGGCTTGCATTTTTAGTGGCTTCCAATTGATGGCTTCTAATGTATTATTTTTCAAAAAAAGCTGTTTTTCTTTGCGTTTGATAAGGTTGTTTTCTTTGGTAGAAAAGTAAAGGACTTGTTTTTGTGCTTCAGGTAGGGGCTTTTCAGCAGATATTTTCACAAAAATAGCTATCGCCACGCCTACACGAATATCAAAGACATTGACATCTCCCTCGTTTTTAAGGCTATTGCCATGTAGATTTAAGATATATATTTTATCAAAAGTTTCATAAAGTTTTTCACGCATTTTGCGGTGAGTAACACCATCGAGATAAGAATTGTTGGTAATAATCGCCATAACACCATGCCCCGCACGTGCTATTTTATCGTGTGCGAAGCGCATAAATTTGATATAGTCATCATCTAAGTTTGTTTTCTTTTCATTCAGTCCATCTTTATAATCTTTCAGTAAATTCAAAATATGTGCTTGATGCGCCTGTGTGTCTTTGTCGCGTTGATAGTTTGAGTAGGGCGGATTACCTGTAATAACCAAAACAGGCATATTTTTGATTTGTTGGCTGTCTATCGTTTCTTGCGCCATCGCAGGTAAGAACATATCAGGCGTAAAGTTGCTAAGATCGACTTTTGTGAGGGTATTAGTAAGGAATATTTTTAAGCGTTCGTCTTCTGTAAGTTCATAGCCTTGTTCACGTAAAAATTGTGATACTTTCAGGTGAGCTATAGTATAAGGAGCAAGTAAATATTCAAATCCAAAAATATTTTGCAATAAATGTTCTTTTATCAACGTTTCAGGGACTTTGTACTGCAAATTTTCAAACACTTGTTTGAATATTTCTAACAAAAACGCGCCTGTACCTGTGGCAAAATCTAAAGCTGTAACTTGTTTGTTAGCAAAGCCTTGTGATTTTTGGAAGTCTGTTTCTAAGATTTGGTTAGTGGCTCTGATAATGAAGTTTACGATTTCTGGTGGTGTGTAATATACGCCTCTTGCTTTTCGCATAGTAGGGTCGAAGGCTTGTAAAAAATCTTCATAGAAGTAAATATAAGGATCGAGTTCTATCAGTTCTTTATCTTGCTGAAACATAGCCGTTTGTATTTCAGGCGCATTGAGGCGTTCTTTCCACTTTTCAAACGAGAGGGAGTCAAAAATAGTCTGTGAATCAAAGTTATTAAAAGTTACCAAAATGGTATCAATCATACGCTTGATGTCATAGAGTTCTTGATATTCTAAGGCATCAAAAAAAGTTACCAATTCTTTCACTACTCTGAATGATTTAGAAACAAAACTTTGGGCATTTTGGAGGGTTATTTTTTCGTCTTTGGCGTTCATGCGGGCTATGAATAAGCCATAAACAATAGTCTGCGCAAAAGCGTTAGAAAATGTTTCAATGCTCACAGATTCTTGCACATTACCCTGAAAACTTTGGTAAATTTGGTATAAAATGCCCCTACCTTCTTTTCTTCGTTCTTGATGATAGATTTCAAAAAATAAATAATCGCGTATAACGGCTGCTTTTTCGCCCAAAGAAGTAGCAAAATCACGTAAATTAGTAATAAAACGGACTTCAGCACCAAAGAAATTTTGTAGAAATTGTTTGAAGGTATAAAAAACGGTTTCTTTCAGTTCAAAAACTTTATTTTCAATGTCTTGCAAAGTACACAGTGTAAAATGTTGTGTTTCTTCTCCGCGCTGAAACCAATACCATTCTAAGTAATTTGTCAATATCACATGGTCATACTGTCGTCTATAGTTTTGTAATTGGGTAGAACTTAATATTGGGCGCAAATCTTCACCTAAAGGTTTAGTTTCTATACAACTTACAGGTTCTTGGTTACGCTCTACCACAAAATCGGGACGAAAAGTAGTATATTCAAGACTTGCACGCTCATGAATAACCAGAATTTGGGGATGCATTGCTTCTGAAATTCCTCTAAGCATCATCTCAAGGTCTGTTCTGAAAGTATGCTCATTGGCTTTTTCAAGTGGTACTCGAAAAAGTCCTTTCAAATAATTTCTAAAAATATCAAAAGATTTAATAATATTCATAATATTTTAGTTAATTGTATTTGCAAAGATAGTCTATTTTTTTTAAAATAGCAAATAATTTAAACGATAAAACAGCGTTTGAAGTTTTCAAATGCTGTTTTTTTGTCAATTAACATGAATTAAATAGTTACAAAAAGCTATAGTTGTTTCGTTTGCGTTGTTGTGCTTTTTTATTTAAAAAAGCTATAGTTGTTTCGTTTGCCCCGTTGCGCTTTTTTCAAGAAAAAAGCTATCTTTGCGCCCATGAAAAAGAATAAATATCCACGCCTTGACAATATTACGATTCAAAGCGTTGGTTCAGAAGGAAAATGCGTGGCAAAGCACGAGGAGCGTGTCATATTCATAGAAGGTCAGCGCGTAGCCCCCCAAGATGTAGTGGATTTGCAGATAGTAGGCAAGCGCAAAAACTATTGGGAAGCTGTACCTGTGGCATTTCATAGCTATTCTACAGAGCGCGTTACGCCTTTTTGCAAACACTTTGGCACTTGTGGGGGTTGCAAATGGCAACACATCAATTATGAAGCCCAACTTGCCTACAAACAACAGCAAGTCGTGGACGCACTGACGCGGATAGGCAAAGTTGCCTTGCCTGCCCTCACGCCCATCTTGCCTGCCCCTGCACAACAATATTATCGCAATAAATTAGAATTTACGTTCTCAAACAGGCGTTGGAAAATGAATGACGAACCCGAAGGACTGCCCGAAGTCGCGCTTGGTTTTCATATTGGAGGACATTTTGATAAGATTCTACCGCTTGAGCATTGCTATTTACAACCCAATCCCTCGAATGACCTCCGTCATGCACTTGAAGCGTATGCCCTTAAGTCCGATTTGCCTTTTTATGACCATAAGAAACAAGAAGGCTTTTGGCGCAATTTCATGATTCGCACCTCAAATACCAACCAGACGATGGTCGTGCTGATGGTCGCACTACCCAAAATAGACGTAGTAGAAGCCACTTTGACACACCTGCAAGCCCAATTTCCTGATGTAACCTCTTGGCATTATATCATCAATACCAAACTGAATGACAGTTACCATGACCTTTCGCCTGTGCATTGGGCAGGCAAGGCGCACATAGAAGAACAAATGTTGGATTTATCTGGGCGGGAACTCACTTTTCGCATTAGCCCAAAATCTTTCTTCCAAACCAACTCCGAACAAGCCTATCATCTCTACAAAATAGCAGGCGAGATGGCTGATATTCAACAAGATGAACTCGTCTATGACCTCTACACAGGGACAGGCACTATAGCGTGTTTTGTGGCAGGCAAGGCAGGCAAGGTAGTAGGCATAGAGTACGTAAGTGAAGCTATAGAAGATGCCAAAATCAATGCACAAATCAATGGCATAGCCCACACCAGCTTTTATGCTGGAGATATGAAAGCACTTTTACAACCCGCGCTTTGGGAAGTAGAGGGTAAGCCCGATGTAGTCATCACAGACCCTCCGCGCGGAGGTATGGATTTGCCTGTAGTGGAGGCTCTCTTGGCACTTGCACCCAAAACTATAGTCTATGTCAGTTGCAATCCAGCCACACAAGCCCGCGACCTCGCCATACTTGATGCCAAATATGAAGTAGTGGCGGTGCAGGCGGTTGATATGTTCCCGCATACGCACCATGTAGAAAATGTAGTGAAGCTAAAATTGAGGAAGTAAGCGTTTTGTTGGACATTTTTCTTTTTGGGAAGCATTAGAAAGTTTAGTCATGCTGTAAGAATCTCCTCACAAA
>JAAFJK010000510.1 GCA_013298105.1 Cytophagales bacterium | reverse complement strand
CCGCAATGACTTTCGAAGAACTACATTTTTTTTGACTGACTGCCAAACAATGTTATCAAGGTCTTCGACCATTGACAACGTGGGAAAAAATTTATTATGTCGTTATCAAAATGGTGTATAAGCCTGTTACCTACTTAGCGGGGTCTATCTTCAGTCCTATTTCTTGGATACCGCCTATCTCGGCAGCTACATCTTGTTTGAGTTCTATTTTATACTTGCCTGCCTCTGGGAAGCTGAACTTCTCCTCCACTACAGTATCTATGTCGCCTATATCGCCCATGACCTTGCCTATGTGCATACCTTTGGCATTTTTCAAAGAAACGACCACATTTTTTGATGCCACTTTGCCAGAGGGAGCAGTCATGCTCATGGTCATTTTCAGTTCTTTGAAAGGAATATGCGCCACATAGCGCATAGCCAGCACGACTTTGTAGGCGACTTTGTTGTCAGGAATTTCTTTGTCAAATTGCAAAGTTTCTTCTTGTTTCCATTGCGCATTTTTGAGTTCGCGGTATTGTCCGTCTGGTTTGCAGGCGGTATAAAGTGAAGCTACACAGATGAGCCACACTAAAGAGAGGGTTTTGTACATACGATTTTGTTATTTTATTTTTTGGTAAGGTTTTCAGCGATGTGTTGTGGAATGTCGTGGCGAGCAATGCGCTCTGCCATCAGAATCATGTTTTTGACAGCGAGGTCATTGGAAATGCCATGTCCTATGACTACATTGCCGTTGATGCCCAAGATAGGACTTCCGCCTATGCCTTCAAAGTTAAAGTTATCAAAGAACGCATCTTTGAACTGCTTTTGGTGCAAGATTTCATAATAGGATTCTGCCATTTTGATGACCACATTGCCTACATAGCCATCACAGACTATCACGTCAGCTTTTTCGTTAAAAAGGTCGCGCCCTTCTATATTGCCTACAAAGTGAATGTTTTGATTTTCTTTCAGGAGTTTGTAAGCGGCTTGGGCTACTATATTGCCTTTGGTTTCTTCTTCGCCCAGATTCAGTAAAGCGACTTTAGGCTTTTGCATACCAAAATAATATTGACAGAATATACTGCCCAGCTCTGCAAATTGCTGAAGGTGTTCGGGTTTGCAATCCGTATTCGCACCTACGTCAAGTATGATGCCCATCGAGCCATCAAGTTTGGGTACAAAGCTAATGATGGCAGGGCGCGATACCCCTGCAATGGCTTGCACACTGAACATCGCGCCTACGTGCATCGCGCCTGTATTTCCTGCGCTACAAAAAGCATTTACTTCTTTATTTTTCAGTAGTTTGTAGCCTACAGATATGCTGGAGTCGGGTTTGGCAGGCAAGGCTTTGACAGGATGCTCGTGCATTTCTATGATTTGCGAAGCAAAAACAAGTTCTATATTTTCGGGTACAGTTTGATGATTGGCAAAGAAGCCCTTGAGCGCGTCTTCTTGTCCAATCAGCACTATTTTTGTATCAGACGCAATGGCATGAGAAGCTAAGATTGCACCTTCTATTACCGCATTGGGGGCGTGGTCGCCTCCCATGGCATCTACTGCAATTTTCATATTTTGAGTGATTTGGATTCGTTCATAAATTTCTACAAATATAGGCAAGTCTTTTGGAAGTTTCCAAATTAGGGAGAGATAAAAAATAAACTACCCCAAAAAATGTACTTCAAAGCCCTTCCCTCAGCTTTGCAGGTTTTATACTTTTATGGTGTATCTTTGCATTTTGCTATGAATCTTACCGCACCCGAAAAACTCTATACCAAGCAATTCCTTGCCCTCTGTACGGCTTCGCTTTTATTTTTTGCAAGTTTCAATTTATTTTTGGGCGAATTGCCAAGCTATCTACAGAGCTTAGGCGGGGGCGATTACAAAGGATTTATCATTGCGCTTTTTACAGTTACGGCTATGATAACGCGCCCTTTGAGTGGCAAATTAGCAGATACTATAGGGCGCAAACCTGTTATTTTGTTGGGGCTTTTGGTGGGCTTGGGGTGCTTTTTGCTCTATCCTGTGTTGAGCTTCATGAGTGGTTTTTTATTTTTAAGGCTTTTGAATGGCTTTTCGGTAGGGTTCACGCCTACGGCTGTTTCTACGTACATAGCCGATATAGTTCCTCCTGCGCGGGTAGGCGAGGCAATGGGCATTTTGGGGCTTATCAGCAATATAGGCACTACGATTGCGCCACTGCTGGGAGGCGAGATAATGCGTTTGGCAGGACTGGATTGGGTTTTTTATAGCTCGGCTATGCTGACTGTACTGTCGATTTTGATGGTTTTTAGCTTGCCCGAAACCTTGCCTGCCCACCAAAAATTTGAGTGGCAAATGCTCCGCTTACACAAAGCTGACCTTTCGGAAAGGCGTGTTTTTGCGCCTGTTTTTGTGATGTTTTTTACGGTATTTTCGTATGGGGCTATGCTGACTACTATGCCCGACTTTTGTGCGCACGTGGGCTTGAGCAACAAAGGCTACTTCTTTGGTATCACTGCAGGAAGTTCGCTCTTGGCGCGGTTTTTGGCAGGCAAGGCTTCAGATGTATATGGCAGGCAAGTGGTCATGGCAGTAGGTGTATCGCTTTTGATAGTGGCTTTTATCTACCTTGCCTACGCCCAGACGTGGGTGGACATCACTATAGGCGCGGTCATCTATGGCATCTCAGCAGGCATCAACTCGCCTACGCTCTTTGCATGGGCGATAGACCTCTGCCCCGAACAAACGCGCGGAAAAGGCATTGCGACCTTATTCATATCTTTAGAAGCAGGGATTTTTACAGGCTCACTCGCTACGAATTATATCTACCTGAACCAAATCTCGAACTTGCCTGCCGTATTTATGACTGCGGCTGGCTTTGGGTGCATAGCACTTTTATACATCATTTTTTACAAAAAACCAAATAATTAAGCCTTTTTTTGGAAAACTAAGAATTAAATATGTAACTTTGTGGTAATATTCCCCTTATCCAAAGAACCATGAAAAAATACCTCTGCCTACTCTTGGTTTTCCTCTACATTTGCGCTTCTTCAGCCAAAGCGCAAATCCTCAATAATGACTGTATCAATGTCTTTTTAGCAGGTCGCCTTATCTGTGGCAATGCCAAATTTCAGAAGGACAACCTCAATGGACTTGGAGCTGTAGATGACTTCGGACCTCAATATAATAATGCTCGAGGTTGTCTTGATGTCAGTCCCAGTGGCAAAGTAGAAGCGCAATCTGCATGGTATGCCTTCAGAATCCAAACAAGTGGGACACTTACGTTGGATATTACACCTTTTGGCTCAGATGATTATGACTATGCCATTTTTGGACCTGACAAACCCTGTTATGCACTTGGTACACCTGAAAGATGTAATTATGCCTCGCCCAAAGCCCCGTATGGCTTCAAAACAGGGCTAAATATGATTGAAGGTGCACACAGCATAGGTGCAGGTGGCGTAGGTTATTGCAAATATATGGATGTAGTAGCAGGTCAGCTATATTATATGCTTATCAACAACTGGAGTAATAACACCGCAGGTTTTTCGCTTAATTGGGGCGGTACTGCCAAGTTAGCCAACAGCACCTCAGAATTTACGGCTACTGCCACTTGCAATGTTGCTAAATTTAGCAATAATTCTGTAGCCTGTGATGGGACTTTGAAGTATGAATGGGACTTTGGCGATGGCTCTCCCATCACTTCCAATAATTTTCTCAAAGCACCTATACACTACTATCAAGCAGTAGGCACTTATCAAGTAACGCTCAAAACCATCATAGCTACTTCTAACACACCCGCGAATGTAGGCGTAGAAGCTATCAGCATAAAACCTGTAACAATAATCAAAGTCCCTCCAGTCATCAATTTTACGAATCTGAATGACAGTTATTGTGTCAATGCCACCTCATTCACTATGGCGGCTACCCCTGCCAATGGGAAGTTTGCCATCAAGAAAAACCAAGTCGGCAACTTTACAGATTCTCCCAATGGTGAGTTCAACATTGCAGCACTGGGGGTAGGCAAACACGAAGTACGGTACACTTATGAAGATCCTACCGACATTGCCTGCAAAAGTGTACGCTTGAAGGTGGTAGAAATAGTTGCCTTGCCTACCCTGAACCTCAGTGCTATAGCGGGTAGCTATTGTAGTACCTCGCCTCCCGTAACCTTAGTGGGCAGTCCAGCAGGCGGAGTCTTTAAAATAGATGGTAATGTAGCCACCGCTATCAATCCTGCCACCCTACAGCAGGAAATCATACCCTTACCTACGATTACTC
>JAAFJK010000610.1 GCA_013298105.1 Cytophagales bacterium | reverse complement strand
CAAACTTTTTTGACAATATTCCAATGCTTTAGGAAAGTTAGCTTGGCGTTCATATAGCACTCCCATATTGTTATAAGTAGAGGCTATGCCTTTTTTATAGGACATTTTTTCGAAACAGGCAAGTCCTTTGAGGTAACATTCGTAAGCAAGATTGTATTCTGCTTTTCGTAAATGTGCCAATCCAATGGTGTTCCACGCTTGCCCCTCACCTTTAGGGAAACCAATGCTTTTGCAGTAGGTAAGGGCTTTTTGTGCGTAAATAATCGTACTGTCTGTGTGCGTGAAGCGGTATTGATAGGCTATCTCAAGTTCAATGATTGCCTTCATGGTGTCAATCCTTGCCTGCCCATAGGCAATATGCAGACTATCTATCAGTTTTTTGTTTTGTGCATACAAGTCTTGCACACTCCAAAAGCACAGTATTGCATAAAGTAGGGTTTTTTTCATCATGCAAATGTATGCTTTTTTGTGAAAGAATAAAAATCGTATTAGAAATTCCGTGTTAGGAATGAAAATAAAATAACATGATAATTTTACTCACGCGAAGCCACGCTGTAAGCGTCTGTTGGTATTGCTTAACCGCGTAAAAGCTCAAGTTATTTTTTACTCGTTCCTTACAGAATGACTACTGGTCAGTCTTTCTTAGTTATTCGTTTTTTTTCGGTTGGCAATCCGCTTGCGGTTGTCAATCCGAAAAAAAGACCGCGAACAAGTAAGAAAGACTGACCACTACTTTTTTTGAATACAAATTAGTAAAGTCGCTATCAAAGTAGCGTTTTTGTGTATGCTTTTAGCACGCGGATAACGCAGATTAAGCGGATTTTGACGGATTTTTTATATTTTAGAAATTAAAAAATCCGTTGTCATCTGTAAAATCCGCGTTATCCGCGTGCCTCTTTCACAAATTAATTATGTCGTTATGAAACTAACAAAAGGAGAAAGGAACATTTAACAATAGATGTTAAATGTTCCCTGTTAAATGTTCCTTGTTGAATGTTCCTTTAGCAAGGTGTTTATCTTTTTAGAGGACGGCTTAAATCTTGGCGTTTGTGTTGTCGAGGTAGCCAAGTTTGGTTAGATGTACCTTGAGGGGCGCACGCCCATACAAAGCCCGCTAAAAGTACAAAAGCTATGAATTTTCGCATATAACTTTATTATTTTAAGTGAAATGTTTTGAAAATTAACGCACAAAGCGTTTGATTATTGTACCAAATATTACGAAAGTTCGTGGTAAGCTATGATACCGCCCAGCATATTGCGCACGTTGGTAAAACCTTGACTTATCAGGTGGTTTTTGGCAGTTTCGCTACGTTTTCCGCTTCGGCAATGGATAATGATTTCTTCATTTTTCCAATCTTCCAACTCTGCCACGCGGTCTGGCAATGAGCCAAGTGGAATAAGTATGCCACCCAAGTTAGCTTCTTCGTATTCGTGTTCTTCGCGTACATCTATGAGGTGTACCATTTCGCCTTTATCGAGGCGTTCTTTCAGTTCGATGGCTGTAATATCCATATATAGATTGATGTTTTGATGTGCGTTTTTTTAAGCCTTGCCTGCCTAAAAGAAAAAATTAAATTTTGATGCCCAAGAGCGTAATATCATCACGCTGTACTGCCCCATTTTGAAATTCAAGGAGTGTTTTTTCAAGGGCTTTTTGTTGTTCGGGCAATGAGCGATTCGAGAACTCCTCTATCACTTTTTTCAAGCGTGGCGTACCTAATCTTTTATTTGCCATATTTGCTTGGTCAGCAAAACCATCACTACACATATAAAGCTGTGTGCCTTTTTCAAGTAAAAGCTCCGTATTGCTATAATTTCTTTCTCCACCTGCCGCAAATCCGATGGGTTCTTTATCGCCTTTGATTTCTTCAATTTCAGGGCGTTCATGTGAATTTTCGATGGGGTGTAGGATAAATAATGGTCTTTTTGCACCAGAGAAGGTAACTTTGACTTTTCCCTCCTGTTCGGAAGGCTGAATGACACAGAGTGCAATCTCCATACCTATTGCAATGTGCTGAATACGATTTTCAATCAAATTACTTACACTTTCATTGAGGAGTTCGAGGGCTTCGGCAGGCGTGTGTATTTTTTCTTGATTGATGATTTCGCTTAGGAGTGCATTGCCAATCATGGACATGAATCCACCCGAAACGCCATGTCCTGTGCAGTCCACAAGAGCAATAAAAATCTTGTCATCTATCTCACTGAGCCAGTAAAAATCACCCGAAACTATGTCTTTTGCTTTGTAAATCACAAAATATTCGCCCAATACATTCTTCATTCTGTTTGGACTTGGGAGGATAGAATCTTGTATGGTTTTGGCGTATTGGATACTGTCGTTTAGTTTCTGGAACGTCCGTTGTACGGTTTGGCGTTGTTGCTCTATTTCAGTGTTTTGTCGGGCTATTTCGGTGTTTTGTGTTTGGAGTTGTACGTTTATGAGGCGTATTTGATTCCTGCCTCTGTTGATGGCATACAAAAATACCAAAGAAAGTACCAAAAACGCAAAAGCCCCTATGATTATAAAATTCCTGTTGCGGATACCAAGTGTAAAGTCTTCAGCTTGTTTTGTTTTTTCAGCATTAATGGCTTGATTGATAGCGCGTTGTTGTTTTATTTCTTGAGTTTGTAAATCCGTTTTGTAGCGGACTTGTAGCTCTGCCATCAGCGATAGGCGAGATTCGCTGTATATAGAATCGTGATAGACCTTGTAGTTCTTGTAGTTTTGGTAGGCAAGTCCGCTTTGTCCTGCCTTCTCGAGTAGCTGTGAAATACGAAAGAAGTTATCTCTGATGATTTCTTTTGTATTCATTTTTTGGGCGGTAGCAAGGCTTTTTTGGTAGTATTCCATAGCCTTGTCGGGGCGGTTCATCGCTGAAAGTATATCACCCAAACCCATAAGCGTATGACAAAGTGC